>JBDTWG010000035.1:0-16992 GCA_040006855.1 Nitrospira sp. | reverse complement strand
GCGCGAGGGTGGCAAAACCGTCGGCTCGGGCGTCGTCACTGAAATTCTAGCGTAGCGATGTCGCGGCCATTAGGCCGGCATGTGAGGAGTAGAGCGTGAAAGTCGATCAAAGAATTCGTATCAGGTTGCGCGGGTTTGATTATCGCGTGCTTGATCAGTCTGTCGTGGAAATTGTTGAGACGGTCAGGAGAAGTGGGGCGCGAGTTGTTGGCCCGATTCCCTTACCGACAAGAATCGAGAAGTTTACAGTTCAGCGGTCGACTCACGTTGATAAGAAGTCCCGTGAACAATTTGAGATCCGTACGCACAAGCGGCTGCTGGATATCATGGAACCCACGCCTGAGACCATGGATTCCTTGATGAAGCTAAATTTGGCAGCCGGCGTAGATGTGGAAATTAAGCTCTGACGGTTAGGTTTAGCTAACTGTAACTGAGCTGACAGGATGATGATGACAAACGGATTATTGGGCAAAAAGTTGGGGATGACCCAAATTTACGACGAAAATGTTCTAGAACCGGTCACGGTGATTGAGGCCGGTCCTTGTCGAGTCGTCGCGATTAAGACCAAAGAGCGAGATGGTTACGAGGCGGTGCAGCTTTCCTTTGGGGAGGTGAAGGACCGTAAGTTATCCAGTGGCGAACTTGGTCACCTCAAGAAGCATCAGGCTCCAGCTAGTCGTTGGCTGCGAGAATTTCCCAAGGTTGGAGATGTAACCATCGGGGAAACGGTCAAGGTTGATATGTTCAAGAAGGGTGATTGGGTGGATGTGGTCGGGGTGTCCAAGGGTAAGGGCTTCCAGGGTGTCATGAAGCGTCATAACTACTCAGGTGGGCCGGAGTCTCACGGTTCCATGTTTCATCGCGCACCGGGATCGATTGGAGCGAGTTCATATCCATCGAGAGTCTGGAAGAATAAGGCCCTCCCTGGGCATATGGGGGATGAGCGCGTAACTGTACAGCGTTTGAAGGTGATTGACGCTCGTCCAGATGAAAACCTGTTGTTTGTCCGCGGAGCAGTGCCCGGTGGTGAGAATGGGCTGCTGATTGTGCGGAAGTCGAAGAAGAGTTGAGCTATGCCGACCGTTGACGTCATTGATTCGAAAAAGAAAAAAGTTGGTACGGTAGATTTGCCGAACGAAGTATTCGGCTGCAAGCCGCACACCACTCTCGTTCACGAAGTCGTTGTGATGCAGCGGGCCTGTGATCGTCAGGGTACCGCATCGACATTGCGTCGAGGCGAAGTGAGTGGGTCTGGCAAGAAGCCTTGGAAGCAAAAGCATACGGGGCGCGCACGTGCTGGATCGATCCGTTCTCCTGTATGGAGGCATGGAGGGACTGTGTTCGGTCCTAAGCCGCGGAGTTACGCGTTCGGAATGCCGAGAAAGAAATATCGGGCAGCATTGCAGAGCGCACTGTCGGCGAAATTGCTCGAGGGGAGTGTGGTTGTGGTGTCCGACTTAACGATTGAGCAACCTAAGACGAAGTTGCTTGCCAAGGCATTAACCCAGCTTGGGATTGCAGGCAGTACGCTACTTGTCATCGGCGACGCAGGTTCGAATGTGATGCAGGCGGGAAAGAATCTTGCGCACGTTACGGTGCTGCGGCCTGAAGAACTGAATGTGTATGACATTGTGCGCTGCAACTCTATTGTTATCCCTCAGCGTGAGTTGGACCGTGTCCGTGAGGTGTGGTCATGAAAGGCGACCTCCATCAGGTGCTCATCCAGCCATTGTTGACGGAAAAAATTACCGCATTGCGTGAGCAGACCAATACGGTCGGGTTTCTGGTACATCCGAATGCGAATAAAATCCAGATTAAGCAGGCTGTCGAATCGCTTCTGAAGGTGAAGGTGTCGCGCGTGAATGTGGTAAATATTCGCGGCAAGGTCAAGCGATTGGGTCGGTTTGTTGGGAAAAGATCTGATTGGAAGAAGGCGTTCGTCACCTTGAAAGAAGGCGAGAAGCTGGAGCTATACGAAGGCGTGTAGCGTGCGGTCATCTCGATAGAGTGAGAATCAGCTATGGCATTAAAAGTTTATAAGCCAACATCCCCAGGGCGGCGTGGTATGACCGCCATCCAAGGCGAGCAGCTCACGAAGAAGAAGCCTGAAAAGGCGCTCACGGGCTTTCATCTCCGCACTGGCGGAAGGAATAACGACGGCCGGCAAACTATTCGTTTTCGTGGCGGTGGGCACAAACGGTTGTACCGACAGATTGATTTCCGTCGTGACAAGGTTGGTGTTCCGGCCAAGGTGGCAGCCATTGAATATGATCCAAATCGCTCAGCGAGAATTGCCTTGTTGCATTATGCGGATGGGGAAAAGCGATACATCCTGGCCCCGGTTGGCCTTGCGGTGGGCGATGGCGTGGAGGCTGGTGCCAGTGCGGAGGTTCGTCCAGGGAATTCGCTTCCCCTGCTCAATATCCCTCTCGGTACCACGATTCATAATATTGAATTAAAGCCAGGAAAAGGTGGTCAGCTCATACGCAGTGCCGGAGGATCCGCCCAGGTGATGGGTCGTGATGGTGTGTACGTACAGATTCGTCTCAAGTCAGGGGAGATGCGCAAGGTCTTGTCGACCTGTGTTGCCACTGTGGGGCAGGTTGGAAATGTCGACCATGAGAATGTGGTGGTTGGCAAAGCTGGGCGCACGCGATGGAAGGGCAAGCGTCCCCATGTTCGTGGCGTCGTCATGAATCCAGTCGATCACCCGCACGGCGGTGGAGAAGGGAAGTCTGGTCAGGGTAATCCCCATCCCGTGTCTCCGTGGGGCACTCCGGCCAAGGGTTACAAAACGCGCAAGAACAAGGCGACGGACAAATTCATTATCGCGCGCAGAAAGAAGTAGGAGCGGACTTATGCCTCGTTCAGTTACAAAAGGTCCATTTGTCGATGACCATCTGCTCAAGAAGGTAGAGCTGATGAATCAAAATAAGGACCGGAAACTTATCAAGACGTGGTCGCGGCGATCAACTGTGGTTCCGGATATGATCGGGCATACGTTTGCGGTCCATAATGGTAAGAAGTTCATCCCCGTGTTCGTCACGGAAAATATGGTTGGCCATAAGCTGGGGGAATTTGCTCCAACGCGCTTCTTCAAGGGGCACGGACAGGCAAAGACTGAAAAGGCAGTGGCGCTTAAGTAATTGCTGGTTTCATGAGAGGCCGGCAGGTTCGGGTGGGGTCAGCTATGGCAGAAGCAAAAGCGAATTTAAGGTTTGTGCGGGTAACGCCTCGAAAGGCGCGCGTCGTGATCGACATGATTCGAGGGCAGCAAGTGCCGATGGCTCTTGCCATGCTTCGGCATACTCCGAAGCATGCAGCGCGGGTGATCGAAAAGCTTCTTAGGTCAGCGGTAGCCAATGCTGAGCAGAAGGAGTTGGGCGATACCGACGAAATGTGGATTAGTCAAGCTGTCGTGAACTGTGGGCCGATCTATAAGCGGTTCCGCGCCCGATCCATGGGGCGGGCGAATTCTATTCAGAAGCGCACGAGTCATATTACGATTGCGGTTGCCGCTCCTGGGGCGTGACCGGGATAGCTAGCGATTTTTCACTTAGACTGAGGTTGATTTTCAATGGGTCAGAAGACACATCCAATTGGTTATCGCATCGGGTATAACTACACCTGGAGCTCCCGCTGGTATGCGGACAAGGACTACGCCAGACTTCTCCATCAAGATATCAAGATACGAAAGATGGTCAAGGCCAAGCTGTACCATGCTGGCGTATCGAAGGTAGAGATCGAGCGATCAGGCGATCAGACCAGAGTGATTATCCACACCGCGCGTCCTGGCATCATTATCGGTCGCAAGGGAGCTGAAGTCGACAAGCTCAAAGCTACCCTTGAGAAAGAGTACTCCGGCCAGGCCTATATCACCGTGAAGGAAATTAAGAAGCCGGAGTTGGATGCGCAGTTGGTCAGTGAGAATGTAGCCACTCAGTTGGAAAAGCGCGTGGCTTTCCGTCGGGCGATGAAGCGCAGCGTGCAATCTGCTCTTCGTTTGGGAGCCCAGGGCATCAAAATTATGGTCGCAGGCCGATTGGGTGGAGCTGAAATTGCGAGGACCGAATGGTATCGTGAGGGCCGCGTGCCGCTACATACGTTGCGCGCTGAGATAGATTACGGTTTCGCCGAGGCTCATACCACCATGGGTCAGATCGGGGTGAAGACATGGATCTACAAGGGTGAGCTTCTGCCGGCCCTCCAGCTAAAGCCGGACTCAACACTGGGTCGACTTGGTTAAAGAACTCGATAAGGAAAAGGTGGCCTTGTGTTAGCGCCAAAGAAAGTCAAATTCAGAAAAATGCAGAAGGGTCGGATGCGGGGGAAGGCCTACCGCGGCGGATCTATCACGCTCGGTGAATTCGGATTGAAGGCTCTGGAGCCTGGATGGGTCACCAGCCGTCAAATCGAAGCCGCCCGTATCGCCATCACTCGATTTGTCAAGCGTGGTGGGCAGGTGTGGACTAGAATTTTTCCAGACAAGCCTATTACCAAGAAGCCGGCTGAAACCCGCATGGGTAAGGGCAAGGGAAACCCGGAGTACTGGGTAGCCGTCGTGAAGCCTGGACGAATCATGTACGAGATGGGGGGGGTGGCCCCTGATGTGGCGAAGCAAGCGTTGAAGTTAGCTGCTTATAAACTTCCCATTGCAACCAAGTTTGTTGCGCGCGGTGAGTTTCAGTAACCTGTAGCCTGTGTTGAGTGGTGATGTGATGGATGTGAAGGATATGAGCGGGCTCACGATCGATGAATTATCCGAAAAGGAAAAACAGCTCCGACAAGAGCTCTTCAACTTTCGGTTTCAGCTTGGTACGGGGCGGCTCGAAAATCCGATGCAAGTTCGGAATACTAAGCGTGACATTGCCCGACTCAAAACGGTGAAACGTCAATTGGAATTGCTCCAGACACAAGCCGGCCACTCCGGCGGCAAGTAAGAGAGAAGAGGCGTATGAAGGAAGGCCAACAACATCGGCGTGAGTGGTACGGTAGCGTCGTCAGTAACAAAATGAATAAGACCGTGGTGGTTGCCGTTGAGCGATCGGTGATTCATCCGGTCTACAAAAAAGTTCTTCGACGTCTCACCACCCTCAAGGCCCATGATGAGGGAAATGTATGCAAGATTGGAGATCGGGTGCAGCTGACCGAGACCCGTCCTATCAGCAAAGATAAGCATTGGCGTGTGGTACGCGTCATGGTGAAGGGACAGCCTGAAAAGTAACTCCGGATTTCACTTGAAAAGCCAATGGACTATTTCTTTTTGGCATGGTGAGTAGGGCAGGGGCATGATTCAGAATTATACATACATGGATGTAGCCGATAATTCCGGCGCGAAGCAGGTCATGTGTTTCCATGTGCTTGGCGGGACACGGCGGCGATATGGATCCCTCGGGGACATTGTCGTTGTTGCAGTCAAGGAGGCAATTCCTCAGGCTGGTGTCAAGAAGGGTGATGTGAGCCGGGCCGTTATTGTGCGGACGACGAAGGAAGTTCGAAGAGACGACGGCTCCTATATTAAATTTGATCGTAACGCGTGCGTGCTAATCAATGCTCAGGGTGAGCCTGTCGGTACTCGTATTTTTGGACCCGTCGCACGCGAACTGCGCTGGAAAAAGTTCATGAAAATCATCTCGCTTGCGCCGGAAGTGTTGTAGGTGGAGAAAGAAAGGTTCTAGTAGGGATGGCACGAATCAAAACGAAAATTCGCAAGGGCGATACCGTTGTAGTGGTCACCGGTCGGGAGCGGGGCAAGTCCGGTAAGGTCTTGTCGGTTGACACCGTGAACGCCAAAATCGTCGTGGAAAAGCTCAACATGCTCAAGCGTCACACGAAGCCGAATCAAAAGCTTCGGCAGGGTGGGATTCTTGAGCGAGAGGCACCGCTGGCCATCTCAAATGTCATGTTTTTGTGCCCAGTAACGAAGAAACCAACTCGGTTGGGAATCAGGCGCAAGGACGACGGTGGGCGCGCCAGACTGAGTAAAAAATCAAAAGAAATCGTTGAATAGTCGGAACAGGAAAGACGTTCATGGCAAAAGTAGAGAAGGGTAAGGGCGGCAAAGGGGCCAGTCCTCGGTCGTCAGCAAAGAAGGAAGCCGCCGCGCCTGAGGTGTCTCAGGATTCTGGGAGTGAGCATCAGTTCGCACCGCGGCTTAGAGATACGTATCGCGATCAAGTCGTTCCGGCTCTTATGAAAGAATTCGGATACGGTAACCTGATGCAGGTGCCACGGCTGGAGCGGATCGTATTGAACGTGGGAATGGGCGAAGCCATTCAGAATGTGAAATTGCTCGAGAGTGCTTCTGCGGAATTGGGTATCATTACGGGGCAAAAGCCAATTACTACCCGAGCGAAAAAAGCGATAGCAGGCTTTAAGTTACGCCAAGGCATGCCGATCGGCGCGAAGGTCACGCTACGCAGTCGTCGCATGTGGGAATTTTTAGATCGTTTGATTTCCCTCGCGCTCCCACGTATTCGTGATTTTCGCGGCGTGTCACCCAAGGCATTCGATGGTCGTGGAAACTATACCCTCGGATTAAAAGAGCAATTGATCTTTCCTGAAATCGAATATGACACTGTGGCTTCCATTCATGGCATGGATATCACCATCGTCACCACCGCCCGGACCAATGATGAAGGTAAGGCATTGCTCAAGCATTTGGGCATGCCATTCCGAGCCTAACGGATCGGGCAAACGTGAGCTGGATGTTGTTTCCTGCCACGTACTAGTAAGGGGGATTGTGTGTCAAGATTAGCGCTCAAGAACAAGGCCGCCGCAAAGCCCAAATTCAGCAGTCGGGAATATCACCGATGCGGACTGTGTGGTCGAGTACGTGGGTTTCTGCGTCGCTTTCGTATGTGCCGAATCTGTTTTCGATTCCTTAGTCTTAAGGGCGAAATTCCAGGAGTCCGAAAATCAAGTTGGTAGAGGCCGCGGTGCCATGCTTGCTGATGCAAGCGCAGAAGAGGATTGCATGATTACTGATCCAATTGCTGATTTGTTGGTGAGATTGGGGAATGCTGCGAGTCGCCGCCAGGATGTGGTGAAGGTTCCGGTTTCAAAGGTCAAACGCCAGATCCTCAATATTCTTGGAAAAGAGGGATTCATTCTAGGATACGGTGAGATGCAGGTAGATGGCCACCCATTTTTCTCTGTCCAGCTGCGCTATGTTGAAGAGACACGGCCTATGATCACAGGCATGCGACGAATCAGCAAGCCAGGACGTCGAGTATATGTTGGAAGAGATGATGTGCCGAAGGTGCGAAACGGCATTGGCGTGGCCGTCATTTCAACTTCGAAAGGTCTCATGACCGACAGTGAATCCAGACGGTCCGGGTTAGGTGGTGAGGTTCTCTGTTCTGTCTGGTAAAGCATCGCTTGAGACACGCAGTAATATTTAGAATTGCAGTAACGTAACGGGGTTCGTATGTCGCGGATAGGCAGAAAACCAATTCCAGTTCCGACCGGAGTCGATATCAAGGTTGCGGGTCACGTTGTTTCGATCAAAGGGCCTATGGGCAAGCTTGATTGGAAATTGACCGAAGGCATGACTGTTGGTGTCAGTGATGGTCAACTTGTTGTGGCAAGGGCAGGTGATGCCAGGGAGTTACGGGCCATGCATGGGTTAGTGCGTGCCGAGCTCAGTAACATGATTCAAGGTGTGACCAAGGGCTACGAGAAGGCCATGGAAATTACTGGGGTGGGGTATAAGGCACAGCTCCAGGGTAGAGAAATGAGTTTCAATGTCGGCTACATCAACCCTGTGACCTTTACCGTTCCTCAGGGTATTGATGTGAAGGTCGATAAACAAACGCTTATTTCTATTCGAGGCGTGGATAAGCGGCTCGTTGGTCAAGTCGCCGCAAATATCCGCTCAATCAAGCCCCCTGATGTGTATAAGCAAAAAGGAATTCGCTACGCCGGTGAAGTCTTACGGAAGAAGGCCGGCAAGACCGGGAAGTAGAGGCCTCTCATGAATACTCAAGAAAAAAATCGCAAACTAGACCGCCGTAAGCGTCGTGTGCGGAAGTCCGTAATTGGGACGAACGATCGTCCACGATTGAATGTGTTTCGAAGCCGTTCGCATATTTACGCCCAGATTATTGATGATCTACGAGGGCATACGGTTGCCGCGGCGTCCACTTTAGATGACGCATTGCGAAAATCTGTGAAGTCCACCGGTAGCATTGAGGGCGCGAAAGCCGTTGGGAAACTGATTGCAGAGCGAGCGAAGGCAGCCAAAGTGTCGATGGTGGTCTTTGATCGCGGCGGGCGCCAATATCATGGTCGCGTCAAGGCATTGGCCGAGGCGTCACGTGAAGGGGGACTGCAATTTTAGTTGCATGCTCTCTCCTGATCCGCCCACCCTCTGCTCGTAGTAAGGCAAACGAGACGACTTAAAGGAGAATGACGTTGTGCGAGTCAATCCCGAAGAATTGAGTCTTAAAGACAAGGTGGTGTTCATCAACCGCGTCGCAAAGGTCGTGAAGGGCGGAAAGCGCTTCAATTTTTGCGCCCTCGTCGTTGTCGGGGATGGGCAAGGGTATGTTGGAATCGGAAAAGGGACGGCGGCAGAGGTTCCCGTAGCGATCTCCAAAGCGGTTGAGCAGGCCAAAAAGCATCTGGTGAAAGTGCCTATTAAAGGCGGAACCATTCCCCATGAAGTGCATGGACTGTTTGGCGCGGAGCATGTCCTTTTGAAACCAGCGGCCGATGGAACAGGGATTATCGCAGGCGGTGCGGTTCGTGCGGTCGTCGAATTGGCCGGCGCCCATAACATCATTGCCAAGACACTGGGTCGTGGCAATCCGTTCAACACGGTGCGAGCTACTCTTAACGGGCTCCAGCAATTGCGTGATCCGCAAGAAGTTATGCGGCTGCGTCGAAGTCCTGGGGTCGAAGCGCAGGTACATATCTAAATGGCTACTGAAAAAAAAACGAAGAGTGTAGAGTCGGGTTTTAAAATCACCCTGAAACGGAGCCCAATCGGGACTCCTTATAAGCACAGGTTGGTTCTACGAGGATTGGGCCTTCGAAAAATGCATGCCACGGTGTTACGGCCCGCAAGTGATCAAGTTAAGGGCATGATTGCCAAGGTGGGTTATTTATTGGAAGTGAGTCCGCAATGAAGTTACATGATCTTGCTCCTTCAAAAGGGGCTAAGCACAAGCGAAAGCGAATTGGCCGTGGCCCGGGATCTGGTCATGGGAAAACTGCAACAAAAGGCCACAAAGGACTCAAGGCTCGATCTGGCGGTGGCAAGCGCCCGGGTTTCGAAGGCGGTCAGATGCCGCTGGTTCGAAGAATCCCGAAATACGGATTTGTAAATCAGTTTCGAACCGAATATACCATCGTCAATTTGAAAAGCCTGGCTGATCTGGAAACGACAGAAGCTATTACGCCCCAACTCTTGATGAACGAAGGCCTTGTGCGACGAAAAGGACAGCTGATTAAGATCCTTGCCCAGGGAGAGGTCACAAGACCCCTTGTGGTCCAGGCTCACAAGTTCAGTAAGTCTGCTGAGGCAAAGATTCAGGCAGCTGGGGGGAGGGCCGAGGTCATTCCCAGTGTTTGAGCGTCTCCTGACTAGTTTTCAGAACATCTTCAAGATACCGGAGTTGCGGACCCGCGTGCTCTTTACGTTGGGGATGCTCGTCGTCTATCGAGTCGGCGCGCACATTCCAACTCCAGGGATCAACGGAGAGGCATTATCTGAATTTCTCCAGAAACAGGGCGGAGCGCTGCTCGGATTTTTGGACATTTTTTCGGGTGGCTCGCTCTCACGGTTGACGATCTTTGCGCTGGGCATTATGCCCTATATTAGCGCTTCCATTATTTTGCAATTACTGACGGTGGTGATCCCCCACCTTTCGAAGCTAGCAAAAGAGGGCGAGCGCGGACGAAAGAAGATCATCCAATATACTCGATTCGGCACGATCGTCATCGCGTTGATTCAGGGATTCGGGATCGCGGTTGGTCTCGAACAAATGAATCAAGGTGCCTTCGTGCTAAGCCCAGGGTGGGGATTTCGGTTGATGACCGTTATTACACTCTGTGCGGGCACCGGATTTCTAATGTGGTTGGGAGAACAGATTACCGAGCGTGGCATCGGGAACGGAATATCCCTGATCATCTTTGCCGGTATTGTCGCACGGTTGCCAGCAGCGGTTGCTCAGACGTTCGATCTGTACAAGGTAGGGCAGCTGAGTTTTCCGTTGTTAGTGGTACTCACATTAGTCATGTTTGGTGTCGTTGCGGCCATCGTCTTTCTGGAAAGCGGTCGGCGCAAAGTGCCTGTTCAATACGCGAAACGGGTCATTGGGCGTCGGGTGTACGGTGGGCAGAGTACCCATATCCCGCTCAAAATTAATACAGCGGGCGTGATTCCGCCTATTTTTGCATCGTCTATCATCGCCTTTCCGGCCACCATTGCCGGATTTTTTGAAACCCCCTGGGTTAAGGAAATGGGTTCGCAATTGGCCCCTGGCTCCCTCATCTACACGTTAATGTATGTGGGCCTGATTGTGTTTTTCTGTTTCTTTTATACCGCCGTCGTCATGAATCCCGTAGATATGGCGGATAATTTAAAGAAGTATGGTGGATTCGTTCCAGGGATCCGCCCTGGTCAACGCACATCGGACTATATCTATTCGGTGCTGACCAAAATTACCTTTGCTGGGGCTATTTATCTGGCCATCGTCTGTGTGATTCCGGAATTTTTGATTTATAAGTTGAATATGCCGTTTTACTTTGGCGGAACCTCCCTACTGATTGTCATTGGTGTGGGATTGGATACGGCTCAACAAATTGAGTCCCATCTCCTGAACCGCAATTATGACGGCTTCCTCCAAAAGGGACGGCTGCGTGGTCGAACGACCTAAGGCGACTTGATGCGACTCGTGTTTCTCGGGGCTCCCGGGGTTGGAAAAGGTACTCAAGCTGATCGAGTAACCGCGCAGTTTGGTTGGCCGAAAATTTCTACTGGCGACCTGCTTCGAGAGGCCGTCAGGAACCAAACGTCCTTGGGGCTGGAAGCGAAAAAAAGCATGGATGCGGGCAAGCTTGTACCCGATACGGTTGTCATTAACATGGTGCGCGCGAAGCTCGGCGATGCTCTTTGCCGAAATGGTTTTATTCTCGATGGCTTCCCAAGGACGGTCCCGCAGGCAGAAGAACTGAATGGAATGCTCAACGAAAGCGGGCTTACTCTTGACCGAGTCATTAATTTTCGTGTGTCCCGTCGCGATATCATCGAACGCCTGAGTGGGCGACGCAGTTGCCAGAAATGCCAAAGTGTTTTTCACCTAACCTTCGCCGCACCTAAGATCAGTGGCCGCTGTGACCGGTGCGGTGAAGCGTTGGTTCAACGAAATGATGATAAGCCAGAGACGATTGAAGCGCGTTTGAAAGTTTATGATGAGCAAACGGCTCCATTGATCGCCCATTACCAGGCCAAACAACTCTTGAGCGACCTTGATGGGGCTGGCGATATGGGTGCTGTTTACGATAGGCTAGTGACCGTCCTCCGCGGGCTTGGGGCCGCATGATTGTGTTTAAAACGCCTGACGAGGTCGCGCTCATGGCCCAAGCGTCTCAGGTGGTCGCGGAAGTATTGGAGTTGTTAAAGGAGAAGGTGGCACCCGGTATCACCACTGATGATTTGGATCGCATGGCGGAAGAGGCAATTCGCGGACGTGGTGCTATCCCTGCATTTAAGGGCTATCGAAATTATCCTAAGACGCTCTGTGCCTCAGTGAACGAACAGGTTGTGCATGGTATCCCATCTAAACGCCGCCTCAAGGAGGGGGATATCATTGGGTTAGATCTTGGTGCAGTGGTATCAGGATTCTACGGAGATTCTGCAGTCACCGTACCGGTCGGGACTGCAAGCAGCGAGGCCAGGCGTTTAATACAAGTGACGGAAGAGTCGCTATACCGCGGTATCGCTCAGGCCGTGGTCGGAAATAGATTGTCCGATGTGTCTCATGCCGTGCAAACACATGTAGAAAAATCTGGATTTGCTGTGGTGACCGAATTCGTCGGACATGGTATCGGGCGGCAGCTGCACGAGGAGCCGCAGGTTCCCAACTACGGACGTCCGGGTCAGGGCCCACGATTGCAGGTTGGAATGGTGTTGGCAATTGAGCCAATGGTGAACATGGGAACCAGCGCAATACGGATTCTTGAAGATCGCTGGACGGCCGTGACGCAAGACGGGCGCTGGTCGGCTCACTTTGAGCACACTATCGCCATACAGCCGAATGGTCCGGCGAAAATTCTCTCACAGTTATCACATTAAGACGGGGAGGCATACCGATACGTGCCAAAAGAAGATGTCATAGAAGTGACCGGCACGGTGGCTGAAACACTCCCAAATGCGATGTTTCGCGTGGAGTTGGAACATGGGCACAGGATTTTGGCGCACATCTCGGGGAAAATGCGGATGCATTTCATTCGTATCCTCCCCGGCGATAAGGTGACAGTCCAATTGTCGCCCTACGATCTGACAAGGGGTCGCATCACCTATCGTTTCAAGTAGTGGAGAATGGAATTGCTATGAAGGTCAAGTCGTCAGTAAAGCCGATTTGTGCAAAATGTAAAGTTGTCCGCAGGCGAGGGGTCGTGCGGGTGTTGTGCGCAAATCCCCGTCACAAGCAACGGCAGGGTTGACCGATCGGTGGGCCGCTTTGATATCGGACCACTGTCGAATCCCTTCACTTGCTCCCAGGATGCGATGAAGGGACAGAATTAGGGGGAAATATGGCACGTATCGCTGGTGTGGATTTGCCAAAGGACAAACGGATTGATATCGGGTTGACCTATGTTTTCGGGATCGGTCGTGCTGCGGCTCTGGCCATTCTGAAGAAGGCCGGGGTCGACGGCTCCATCCGGGTCAAGGACGTGAGCGAAGACAAGATCGTCAAGATGCGTGAAGTCATCGAGCGCGACTATCGGGTAGAGGGTGATTTACGAAAAGAAGTGTCGATGAACATTAAGCGACTTGTGGATACCGGAACATTTCGTGGACTCCGGCATCGCAAGGGTTTGCCCGTTCGCGGACAGCGAACCAAAACAAACGCGCGTACCCGCAAGGGGAGACGTTCGGGAGTAGGGAGCAAACCGCAGAAGCCCGCTGGTTCAAGAGCATAAGAGGCTAGACCGAGCAGGCGCCATGCGCTGAGGGAGATTCTATGAGTGTGAAGAAGGGCAAAAAGAAAGAACGCAAGGTTGTCCAGAGTGGTGTGGCTCACGTTCAGGCGTCGTTCAATAACACGATCGTGACCATTACTGACATGAGCGGAAATACTGTTGTGTGGGCTAGCTCAGGCAATCAGGGATTTAAGGGCTCACGGAAGAGCACTCCGTTTGCGGCACAGCGCGCGGGAGAGGCGGCTGCAAGGAAGGCGATGGAAAACGGCATGCGCCAGGTGGATGTGTACGTCAACGGTCCAGGCGCCGGGCGTGAATCAGCCATTCGCTCGCTGCAAAGTGCCGGATTACGCATCAATCTCATCCGTGACGTGACGCCTATTCCACATAACGGATGTCGCCCGCCGAAGCGTCGACGCGTATAGCAGGTGTCGCGACATTGTGGCAACAAAGTAATCGCTGATCGAGACGTACTTGAAGTCGTTGAGGTAGAGGAGGGGTAGGAGCGTGGCAAAATATAGTGGACCTGTCTGCCGGTTGTGTCGGAGAGAGGGCGAGAAGCTCTTTTTGAAAGGGTCTCGTTGCATGACCGAGAAGTGCGCTATTGAGCGCCGGAGTTATCCCCCCGGGCAGCACGGTCAGGCTCGTCAACGAACCTCAGATTACAGTCTACAGTTACGTGAGAAGCAGAAGCTGAAGAGGATTTACGGCTTGCAAGAGTGCCAATTCAGAGGCATTTTTGAGCGTGCGGAACGCCAAGCTGGCGTGACAGGCGATACGCTGCTTCGTCTGTTGGAATGTCGATTGGATAACGTGGTGTACCGGCTCGGCTTCGGCGCCTCACGCAAGGAGGCCAGGCAGTTGGTCAATCATGGTCACATGATGATCAATGGTCGCAAAGTGAAGGCACCCGGCGCGCTCGTGAAGGCAGGCGATGCCATAGAGGTTCGGCAAAAAAGCCGTGAGATGCTCCCCATTCAAGGTGCCCTGGCGGCGGTTGACGGCCGGGGTATTCCGGAATGGCTCGAGTTGGATAGAGGGGCATTCAAGGGGATGATTCGCTCGTTGCCAACGAAGGAGCATATTGTCCTCCCGGTGAATGAGCAAATGGTCGTGGAATTGTACTCGCGCTAAGCGAGCCTGGTGGGGGAGTGCGTTACCCTGCCGTGGCGGAACGATAGATGGGCTTACACGAGATAATGAAGGGGGAGTCATGATTAAAGCGATGAAAGACTTTCAGATCCCCATGCGGGTGGAAGTCGACAAGGAAAGTCTTTCCCCGACATTCGGCAGATTTACGACAGAGGCATTCGAGCGAGGATTCGGCACCACGGTTGGGAACTCGCTACGCCGTGTGTTGTTGTCTTCCTTGACGGGGGCTGCGGTGACAACCGTCAAGATCGAAGGAGTGTTACACGAATTCTCGACGATTCCTGGCGTGACAGAGGATGTGACATCCATCATCTTGAATGTGAAAAGTCTTCGATTGGCTTTGCAAGGTGACAAGCCAAAGACCATTCGGTTGAAGAAAAAGGGACCTGGAGAAGCAAAGGGTTCAGATATTGCGCATGACGGCGATGTGACTATTCTGACTCCGGACTTACATATTGCGACGCTGGATAAAGATGCCGCACTTGATATAGAGATGACCATCAAGCATGGACGTGGGTTTGTTCCTGCCGAGCGAAATAAGGAAGAAGGATTGCCCATCGGTGTGATTGCCGTGGACTCGATCTTTTCACCCATTAAGCGCGTGAATTTTCATGTCGAAAATGCCCGCGTCGGGCGTATGACCGACTACGACAAACTCACCCTTGAGATCTGGACGGATGGAACGATTTCCCCGCGCGATGCGTTGTCAAACGCCGCAGGCATTCTCCGTGAGCACCTGGACATCTTCATCAATCCTGAGGAACGTTCCGATGCGAAGCCGGCTGTCGGCAGTGAAGATCTCTCGGACGAGGTCAACAAGAATTTGTATCGAAGCGTGAATGAATTGGAATTGTCGGTTCGCGCAGCCAACTGCCTCAAGAACGCCAATATCAAGACGATCGCTGATTTGGTGCAGAAAACTGAAGCCGAGATGCTGAAGACCAAGAATTTTGGCAAGAAATCGCTCAACGAAATCAAGGAAATCCTGACCGAAATGGGACTGAGCCTTGGAATGAAGGTCGACGCCTTGCCGTCAGGCGACACGGGCGTGCGGTCAGAGTAAGAAAGGAACAGGACTACTGTGCGCCACAAAAAGAAGGGCCGACAGCTTGGACGTCAAACAAAACATCGCTGGGCGCTGTTCCGGAGTCTCGTGACTTCGCTGCTGGAGCACGAGCGAATTGAAACGACGGAGGCCAAGGCGAAAGAAATTCGTGGCTTTACCGATCGGATGATTTCCCTCGGGAAGGACGGCAGTCTGCCGGCTCGTCGCCGTGCGCTTAGTTTCTTACGGAGCAAGGCCGTGGTCTCGAAGCTATTCAGCGATGTCGCCGTACGGTTTCGTGATCGCCCGGGAGGATACACGCGCATTATCAGAACTCGCCGCCGGGTGGGTGATGCGGCTGAGATGGTGGCGATGGAGTTGGTCGCCCGACCAGCCGTGCCGGCGGCCACGTCATCGACCGATGTTGCAGTTGCACCGACCAAGGATGCGACTGGACAAAGCTCTGTTCCTGCAGAATCCTAAGTGGATGAATGCCACGACGACCGCAAGGTTGTCGTGGCATTTGAGTCGCCTCTTCACCTCATTCTCCGTCACATTTCTTAGCACCTCTCATTGATCATTGTTCGCCAGTCGGTTTACTTGGCCTAGGTGGAATGCTACTATCATGCCACCGGCTGTGAACGGGGAAGCTCTATAAATCAGGAGCTTTTGGGCATGTGGGAACGTTGGATACGGCGAGGCCTTCTGGCTCTGAGTGTGGTTCTTGCGGGTTTTCTTGGATATCTGCTCGTTACACGATCCAATCCTGGTTCTTCGTCGCGATCGGTCGCCGCAGTGGGTGCCGAATCTGCCGACGCGCATATTCAAGACTTCACCTACACGCAGACCAAAGGGGATATTGTTCAATGGAAAGTGCAGGCAGAACAGGCTCGCCTGTTTGAGAAGGACAGCCGCGCGGTTCTGAACAAGGTCCAGGTCACGCTCTACGGAACTCAAGGACAAGAACTGACGTTATCGGGCGACGAAGGTACGCTTGATACGCAGACGAAGAATTTTCAGCTTTCCAACCGCACGACACCGATCGTAGTGGAAACGCAAAGTGGGTATACGATTCAGACCAATCATCTCATGTGGACGGATGCTCGGCATGAAATTCAAACCGGCGACTATGTCACGATCAATGGGCATGGGTTGCAAGTCACGGGGACCGGGTTGCTTGGGAAAATGGACATTGAGGAATTTCAGGTGCTGGACGATGTTCGTGTGGATCTGGTGCCTGCTTCTTAGTGGCGAGGCGTGGCTGACCGTTCCGCTCGCGCGTGCTGCCGATACGCCGGCATCAAAACAGGCGACCGCCGATCATGTATCAACGACGATTACGTCTCGCACCATGACCGTCAACAATCAGGTGAATACCGCAATCTTTGACGGCTCAGTCGTATTAACGCGTGGCCCGCTGGTGGTGTATTCTGACCATATGGTTGTCACGTTCCATGGGAGTGGCAACGGTGCCGAACCCCAAACCCCTGCAGGCGCGATCAAACCTCAAAACAGTCTTGGCGTCAATAAGCAGGCTTCTCGAGGGCGCGAGTCGACACCGACGGTTTCCGATCGTAGTATTCGAATGCTTGAGGCCACTGGGCGAGTAAAAATTGAGAAGGAAGACGGCCGAGCCACGTGCC
>JBDTWG010000034.1:0-17206 GCA_040006855.1 Nitrospira sp. | reverse complement strand
CTGGCCGGAGCGGTGCAGGACTTCATCATTCTGGTCGCCTCAATGCGACGGAATGGTCGCTCCTTGCCCGAAATCGCTCATGACGAACTCGGTTCCATTACCGGCACTGCGACGGCGGTGGCGGTGTTGTTTATCGTGGTCGTGGCGCTGGCGGGTTTAGGCTTCGCGGTCGTCAACGCGCTCTACCACAATGCCTGGGGGACCTTCACGATTGCAATGACGATCCCCATCGGCTTCATCATGGGTTTCTATTTGCAGAAGTTTCGTCCCGGACAGATTGCGGAAGTATCATTGTTGGGCGTCGTGCTGTTGGTGGCGGCGGTTGTGTGTGGCCGCGTCGTCGCGCAGTCATCCGTTGCGTCCTGGTTTGAGTTCGAACGCACCACGCTGGTGTGGCTCCTGGCGGGTTATGGTTTCCTCGCTTCTGTCTTGCCGGGCTGGATGTTGCTGGTGCCGCGCGGCTATCTCTCCACTTTTATGAAACTGGGGGTGGTGTTTCTGCTTGGTTTCGGTGTGATCCTTATGGCGCCGACGATTGAAATGCCGCGGATTACCAGCTTCGCGTCGGGTGGGGGACCGATTATCCCTGGGACGCTGTTCCCCTTCCTCTTCATTACTATAGCCTGCGGCGCGGTATCGGGTTTCCATTCCCTGGTGTCGTCGGGCACGACCCCGAAGATGATCGAGCAGGAGTCGCAGGCAGTTGTGGGTTATGCGGCGATGTTGCTGGAAAGTTTTGTCGGCGTGATGGCGTTGATTGCGGCCTCGGTGCTGATCCCCGGGGATTACCTGGCGATCAACACCATGTTGCCGGTTGATGCGCTGGCGGCAATGGGCTTCCCCACGGCACGTATTCAGGAACTCTCGCAGCTGGTCGAGGTGGATGTGGCCGGTCGGCCTGGCGGAGCGGTGTCGCTCGCGGTGGGTATGGCCTCGATCTTCGCGGCCTTGCCGGGCATGGCCGGGTTGATGGCCTATTGGTATCAATTCGCGCTGGTCTTCGAGGCCCTGTTCATCCTGACGACCATCGACACGGGAACTCGTGTGGCACGGTACCTTATCCAAGAGATGGCCGGACGGGTCTATGCGCCGTTTCGCCAGATGAACTGGTGGCCTGGCATGTTGTTGAGCAGCGGCTTTGTGGTGGGAGCCTGGGCCTATTTGATCGGCACGGGAAATATTTCCACGATCTGGCCGATGTTCGGCGCGGCGAATCAATTGCTGGGGACGCTCGCGCTCTGTATCGGCACGACGGTCTTGATCAAGATGTGGAAGTCGCAGTATCTCTGGGTCACGGCGGTGCCGATGCTCTTCGTGGGTGGGATTACGCTGGCCGGTTCGTATGAGATGTTCGGCATGTTCATGACGAAGGCCGCGACGTTGGCGGCAGGAGCCCAGGCCTTTGCGCTCTATCTCGATGCGGTGCTGGTCGCGGTGGTGGCGATTCTCGGCGTCATCGTGCTGGTCGACAGCACGAGACAGTGGTACGGCTATGTGATTCTCAAGCGGCCGTTCACCAGCAGTGAAGTCATGGCCATCGCCGGAGGTGGATCGGCCGGCCGCGTGCAGACGGCGATCAATCAGGACGGCGACCAGCAGGAAGATACGAAGCGGTTTCGTTTGCCGCATGGCGGCGGTTGTTGCTGACCACTTTTTATCATCACGCTTGCGAAAGCCAGGCTTGTGCTGGCTCAAACGGTCTCACTGACTCGTCGCGATGTTCCATGAACAACGCGCCTTTGGAAGGATAACACATGGCTGATCAATCATCATTTGATGTCGTGTCGGAAGTAAACATGCAGGAAATGAAAAACGTCGTCGACCAGGCGACGAAAGAGATCAAACAGCGGTTCGATTTCAAGGACACGAAGACCGATCTGACCTTGAGAGAGAAGGAAAAGGAACTGGTGGTGCTCTCCGACGACGAGTACAAGCTGAACGCGGTCATTGAAATCATCAAGACGAAATGCGTCAAGCGCGGGGTGTCGCTGAAGGCATTCGAGTATGGGAAGATCGAGGAGGCGCTTGGCGCCACGGTCCGCCAGGTGATCAAAATTCAAAGTGGCATTTCCACGGAGAAGGCCAAGGAAATCACGAAGGCCGTGAAAGAGTCTAAGATAAAGGTGCAGGCGCAAATCCAAGGTGAACAGGTGCGAGTGATCAGCAAGAGCAAGGATGATTTGCAGATAGCCATTGCCTTTCTGAAGGGGAAGGATTTCGGCATTGATTTGCAGTTCACCAATTACCGCTAGCCGAGACGGTGAAACACGCCTCCAGCTTCATTCTGGCGTCGTTCTGAGGCTCGACGTACAAGTGCAGCATGCCTCGCCTCTTCTCTCGCTGCAACCTTGCTGGGCGACCTGTTGACCGTTCCATAAGGAATCTGCCAATTTTCAGCATGACCAGACTTTTCATGTGGGTGCTCTTCCTCGCGTGGTCCCTCGGCGGATGCAGCGGCTCTGACCCGATCGTCGTCATTGAGTTACACCCCACAAACCCCGACATCATCTACATCGCGACCAACGACTACATTTACAAAACGCGTGATGGCGGGAAGACCTGGAGCAATCTTTCGAAAGGAATGAGCTATTCGCGTGTGATTGCGATGGCGATCGATCCTGTGTACCCCGCCACGATCTATGTCGGCACGAAAGGCGATGCCGTCTACAAGAGTTACGACGGCGGCCAGCGCTGGACATCCCTACGCATCGGCTTGGACGACGCCACCATCTCCTCCGTGGTGAACCAATTTGTCTTCGACCCGGCCGATGCCCAGCATCTCTTTCTGGCGACGACCATGGGCGTCTTCGAATCGAAGAATGCCGGCGAGCGTTGGATGAAGCGGATGGAGGGGATGAAGGAAGTGTTGATGGTCGTGACGTTGGGTATGGATCCCACCAGGTCATCGGTGTTGTATGCCGGCACCAGTGGCGGTGTCTACAAATCCACCAATCAAGGGGCCCATTGGGTACAAGTGAATAAGGGGCTGGTGCCGGCGGATATGGTGAAGACCTCGCGTGCGTTGAGTGTCACGTCGGTGCAGGTCGATCCATTTGCGCCCGAAACGGTCTATGCCGCGACGCTGGCCGGTCTCTTCAAAACTACGGATGGTGCAGCTTCATGGGTGCGTGTCGGGGAGTCGTTGCCGGATCAAATGATCGTGGCGATGGTACTCGATCGGGCACGCGCGGGCGTTCTCTATGTGGCCGCCAGGGATGGGATCCATCGAAGCGAGGATGGCGGGAAGACGTGGGTCGCGCTGAATGACGGGCTATCGACCACCAACATTCGATCACTTGCGCAGAGCGCGATCGATCCCAAACTGTTCTATGCCGGAACGAATGGGAGCGGTTTGTACCGAAGTGTGGACGGGGGCGTCCATTGGGAGGCGCGTCCCTCGGTCTTCCCTAAAGAATAGATGGTCCAGGAATTGATGGGTGAGAGGCTATCGGCGGGATTGGCTGTTCAGGGATGAGTCGCCGATTGATGGGCCCACTCCCCGCATCTGCACTGACGATGAACTGTCCGCATTTTCAGAACCATTGATCTCAAATCCGAACGCGTTCGGCAAGGTGGTGTCTTGTGTGCGGGGGCCGACTCTGTCCGACAAGCTGCTGTCCTTGAGGTCCTCTCCTCGTCGTGGGCGCAACGATTCATTGACGTTGCTGTAGGGGGAAACCGTCGCCCCAATATCGGCGCCAAAGCTCGGATTGAGAGAGCGATTCAGATTTGTGTTTTCAATGTCTCCGCCGATCCTTGTCGGAATCGTCGTGTCTTGAATGTCCATGCCCGTCGGCGCTGATGCCGGGGGTCTTTTCGCTCGAAGGTCACGAGTAATGCCTTCACGTTCCTCCTCGATGCGTCGTTCTTCCCTCGCACGCTTTTCATAGTCCAAGGAGTCGAGCCTCTCGAATCGGTCGCCTAACTCCTTCAGTCGAGTCTTGATTTTCGTGAGCGTGTCACGAGCGGTGGCGACAGTGCCCACGATTTCACTGAGTGTCCATTGGCGCGCAAAGGTGCCGAGTTTTGGTGATTGCCCAGGCCCACCGCCTAGTCCACCTGCTCCGGTTCCGACTCCGAAACCCGCACTGTTGTAAATACCCTTCTGTTGGACCGACATAAGAATGTGATTGGACTGCTCTAGCAACTCGTCGATGCGTTCGTGCGAATCAAAGTCGCTCGCGCAGCAGTCGAGAAGATCACGGTACTCCCGCGTAAATTTCGAAGCTTCATTCTGAATGTCGATAATTTTCAAGGGTTCTTTTTGCGTCGACTCATCGTGGCTGGCCTGATCGAGGCTGTCCGGTTTCTTGGCGTCGCGCTCCGCATCGTACAGGGGTGAGCATCCACTGTCGGGGGTGGCGGTAATTTGCTTGTCGGCCCTACGATTCGGACACCAATAAATCTTGCCGGGCTGATTTAAGGGGTTGTCCGTTCTAAATTCGCCCGCTCGCGCAGGGGGCCACGGCGCAACGATGAGTAGGCTGGTAAGCAGCGTGACCCCCGCGTTCAGAGGATGAATGTACGTCTTAGACATCGTGGATTTGATGATGCGCTTGGGATGAAATTGTGTCAATCAAACGCAGAATTGTGGTGCCTTCATGCGGCTGCTGTCGTTCGTTTCTGGTCTCCATGTGCTGGAACGTTTAACGGTCGAGCCGGACGTCTCCTTTGCTCAGTTAGCTGGGCGGTGACTGTTCACTGCTGTCGCTGTGCCGAAGGCAGCTCGCACCGCTGTTCATTCGTGAGTGGAATCTAGCAAAATTGGTGCGCACAAGGTCCCGGCGGTCTGCAGTATCTTGAGACATGTGCCGGAGTGGAGCGGAATACACAAACAATTCCCAGGCCCTGTTGACAATGCCATTCGCTCTCTCGTCACCGAGCGAGGGCCAACCTCTCCTGTTGGGTCCTCGATTTATGTCAATGAAGAGCCTCCATTCGGACTGAATTCAGCTACATTTATTTTCGTTCGGTGGGGGAGTTTCCCACAGCGTTATCCACAAATGTGGATAACTTTCTCTCGCTATCCTCGTGTAGGAATCTTCCCGGAAAAACCTAACAATATTCTTGATAAATAGAGGCAAAATCTGTTGACAGCTATTTGGTTGGGTGTATACTCCAGCCGAAGAGTGGGGTGAAGTGGGTGGAAATGGAGATATGACTTCTACTCGCGATTCCCATGAGCCGGTCTTAGTCGAAGAGATCATGTTCTGGCTGCAGTGCAAACCCGGTGGGGTATACGTGGACTGCACTCTCGGATATGCAGGGCTGGCTTCTCGCATCCTCGATCACACCGCTCCAGATGGCATCCTTGTCGGAATTGATCGCGATGCCTCGGCACTCGCCTCGGCGCGCATGCGCCTGGGTGGCGACAGCTCTCGCGTGCGCATGCGGCAGGGAAATTTTAGCGAACTCAAGAGGCATGTCGTCGAGAGCGGAATGCGGCAGGTCGATGGCGTGATCTTTGACCTCGGTGTGTCATCCCCTCAGCTCGATCGTGCCGAGCGTGGATTTAGTTTCCGGGAAGATGGCCCTTTGGATATGCGCATGGACCAGAGTGAGAGCCGCACGGCAGCGGATCTCGTTCGTGATCTGCCCGAAACGGAATTGGCCGACCTGATCTATCACCTCGGTGAAGAGCGGTACTCACGAAGGATTGCCCGCGCGATTGTGCAGGCAAGGGTGCAAAGTGCCATCGAGACGACGTGGAAATTAGCGGCTGTGGTGGAGCGGGCTGTACCGGCTTCATATCGGCACGGGCGGATTCATTGCGCCACCCGTACCTTTCAGGCGTTACGGATTGCGGTGAATCGCGAGTTGGATGTGCTGGAACCCGCGCTTCGGGATGCTGTCGATATTCTGGTTCCCGGTGGGCGCGTTTGCGCCGTTTCGTTTCATTCACTTGAGGACAGAATTGTAAAGAATACGTTTCGGGCGCTGGCAACCGGCCCCGAAGCTTCGCTGAGACTGTTGACAAAAAAGCCGATCACGGCCTCGGAAAACGAGCGTAGCCGAAATCCGCGATCGCGAAGCGCTAAATTGCGCGTTGCGGAGCGGATTTCCAAGGAGTGTATGCAATGAAAGCCGTTGCGTTTGCTGCAGTCACGTCGCTGGTGCTGCTTTTCGTGTGGGAGCGGGTGGACATCGTTCGCATCGGCTATCATATCGAGCGGCTGAAAACGCAGAAGGTCATCCTTGAGCGGGAACGCGACGAATTGCGCGTCAAATTGTCGGGTTTCACGGCGCCTGAGCGAATCGCCCGGTTGGCGACTGACAAATTAGGGATGATGCAGCCGGAGAAGGGCCAAGTCGTTGTGATTCATATCGAGCCGGAAGTACCCACGAATCCAATTGTCGCCGAGGGTGAGATGCGGATTGCTAAGAATATGGTGACGCGGAGATCGCGATAGTGGCTGCCGTACCCTTTAGGGGCCGACGTATTGTGGTGGCCTGTGGCCTTGTGGTGGCGTTTACTCTGGTCATTGTCCGTCTGGTGAATCTCCAAGTGCTGCAAGCTGCAGAATTGACTGTAAAGGCGGATCGGCAACACCAGAAGAACGTGACGCTGGAAGGGGCGCGAGGCACGATCTATGATCGAAATAGCAAGGTGCTAGCGATGAACATGGATGTGCCGTCCGTGTTCGGGGTGCCGACATCCCTCGGGAATCCCGGCTTGACCGCGCGGAATCTCTCACCGATTCTGCATGTGAAAGCGACGGAGATCGAAAAGAAGCTCAAGCAGGAAAAGCATTTTGTATGGCTCGCGAGAAAGTTGGAGCCGGAACAAGGGCGAAGACTCGAACGACTGTCCCTTGACGGCGTGGGGGTCGTTATGGAGGGCCGCCGGTTCTATCCCAAGGGGCCGTTGCTCTCGCACGTGCTGGGCTTCGCCGGGATGGACGATCGTGGGTTGGAAGGTGTTGAGTTACGATACGAACAATACTTGAGGGGCGAGAAGCGGGCGGTGGTATTGCAGCGGGATGCGTTGGGACGAGCTGTCTTTCCTAAGGGCCTTAATGAAGAAGGCGCGGCGGCGGGGCACAGTCTGACCCTCACAGTAGACGAAGTGATTCAGTACATTGCCGAGAAAGAGCTGGATGAGGCAGTGACCCGATCCAGTGCGAAGTCCGGCACGATCATCGTGATGAATCCTAAAACCGGGGCAGTGTTAGCGATGGCCGTTAGTCCGCGGTTCGACCCCAATGCAGTGGCTGCGCTGGCACCCGACCGGTGGCGCAACCGTGCACTGACGGATACCTATGAGCCAGGCTCGACCATGAAGACAGTGATTGCGGCGGCAGCGCTGGAGGAAAAAGTGATGACGCCCGGCAGCATGCTTTATGGAGAAAATGGGCAGTTGTCGATCGCCAACACGGTCATTCACGATCACGAGAAGACGGGGTGGATGACCTTCGCTCAGATGATTCAGAAGTCGAGCAATATCGGCGCGGCGAAGGTGGGCATGGCGCTCGGTGAGTGGCGGGTGTACGACTACCTGAAGGAATTTGGATTTGGAGATAAAACCGGCATCGATTTGCCGGGCGAAATGGGCGGGTTGTTGCGAGGGCCGCGCCAATGGGGAAAGCGTTCACTGGCATCCATCTCAATGGGGCAGGAAATAGGGGTAACCCCGCTTCAAATGGTCACGGCCGTGTCGGCCATTGCCAACGGCGGCGTTCTGATGAAGCCCTATGTGGTCTCGGAGATCCGGAACGCCAAAGGTCAATTGGTGGCGCAAACCATGCCGCAAGCCAAGCGACGCGTCATCTCCACGGATACCGCCAGGACGCTGACGACACTTCTGGAAGGGGTCGTGACAAACGGAACTGGAGGAAAAGCGGCGATCCCCGGCTATCGCGTAGCCGGCAAGACCGGCACCGCGCAAAAGGTCGATCCCCGCAGCGGCAAATATTCCTCCACGCTCCTGGTGGGCTCCTTTCTTGGGTATGTTCCCGCAGAGGATCCCCGCTTGGCAATGATCGTGCTGATAGATGAACCGCGTGGAGAAGGATGGGGCGGCGTCGTGGCCGCACCGGTGTTCCGCCGCGTTGGCGAGCAGGTCCTCAATTATCTGGGTGTGGCGGTGGATGAGCCCGTTAAGCTGGCCATGGCCGGCTTTGAATCGTGACATGACGCTCGATGAACTGATCAGCCCCATTCAGGGGCGCCTTAAAGTGCTGGAACGGATCGGAGACCAGTGCGTGACCATTACCAGCCTGACCGACGATTCTCGGAAGGTGGAGCCGGGATCCCTCTTCGTGGCCGTAAGGGGCGAGCGGGTCGATGGACATGAATTTCTGGGCCCTGTCGTGGCTGCAGGAGCGGCCGCGGTGGTCTTGGAACAGCGTGCGACGGTCGGATCGATCCCTTCCATTCGCGTGCAGGACTCCCGCGGGGCCTTGGGGATCATCGGCAGCCGGTTCTATCGCGATCCTTCGGCGGCGTTGCGGATGATCGGGGTGACGGGCACCAACGGAAAAACGACGACGACCTATATCGTGAAGGCCATGCTCGAAGCGGCGAGCCGGCAGGTTGGCCTCATCGGGACGGTGGGCTACCTTGTCGGGAAGGAGTCGATCCCGGCTTCCCATACGACGCCGGGTGCTCTGGACCTGCAGCGCTTGTTTGCGCGGATGGTGGAGGCCAGGCTGGATACCGTGGTGATGGAAGTGTCGTCCCATGCGCTCGCTCTAGATCGGACCGCCGGCTCTGAGTTTGACGTCGCGGTGTTTACGAACTTGACGCAAGATCATCTCGACTTTCACGTCGATATGGAGCGTTATTTCCAGGCGAAGCTCAAACTCTTTGTCGAACTTGGGCAGGCGGGGGCCACCAAGCCGAATAAGCGAGCCATCATCAATATCGACGACCCCTGGGGCGCGCGGATTCGGGAGGCCTGCACCGTTCCGACCTGGACCTATGGGCTGTGTCATGAGGCAGACCTTCGTGCGGAAGACGTCACACTATCGGCAGCCGGCACAACCTTTACCCTGCGCAGCCCTTTCGGGAGCTGCGCCATCCAGAGTCGGTTGGTGGGGGAGCACAATGTCTCTAACCTCCTGGCCGCCATCGGCGTGGTGTTACATGAAGGCCTGACGCTGGACCAAGTCCGCTCCGCCGTCGGCGCGGTCTCTAATGTGCCGGGACGATTCGAGTTGGTCGAGGCTGGTCAAGATTTCACGGTGGTAGTGGACTATGCGCACACCGAGGACGCATTGGTCCGATTGCTGACTGCGGCGCAGGCGCTCCGCACCGGCCGTATTATCACCGTCTTCGGATGCGGCGGCGATCGAGACCGTACAAAACGTCCGAAGATGGGGCGTGTAGCCGTGCAGTACAGTGATGTCGTGGTGCTGACCTCTGATAACCCGCGAACCGAGGATCCCGCTGCCATCCTGCGCGAGGTCGAAGTCGGAGTGAAGGAGGCGCTCGCCGGGCGGACCCATGTCCAATACCACATGATTCCTGATCGTCGGGCTGCCATTACGGCGGCGATTCAGGAAGCGAAAGCCGGAGACATGGTGTTGATCGCCGGGAAGGGCCACGAGGATTATCAGATCTTGGGGACCACGAAGTATCATTTCGACGATCGTGAAGTCGCGCGTGAAACCATTGGGACCTTCCGGTCTGGTGCCTAAGTAAGGAGCGCATGCGCGAGCATGGAAGCCGTGGAGTGATGGCGCTGTTTACGGTTGAGGAGATCTGTGAGGTCTTGAGTGCCAAGGCGCCGGCCGGGCTGACGCCGCACGATCTCAAACAACGGATTCGGCGCGTGATGACCGATTCGCGACTGGTGCGAAAAGGCGATCTCTTCATCGCGTTCCAAGGTGACCGATATGACGGGCATGCGTTCGTGACGAAGGCGCTGGCTCAGGGGGCGGTCTGCGTCATCGTGCAAGAAGACTATCGTCTGCCGCCGTCGCCGAAACGTGCGGAGGCGCCGCTGCTGCTCGGGGTGCGGGACACCCTGGAGGCCTATCAACGATTGGCCACCCACTATCGAAACCGTTTTCCAATTCCGGTCATTGCCATTACAGGGAGCAATGGCAAGACGACCACGAAGGAAATGGTGGCACAAGTGGTCACGCAACGCTGGAAGACGCTCAAGACCGAAGGCAATCTCAACAATCGCATCGGTGTTCCGCAGACCCTGTTTCAGCTCGCGCCGCGCCATCAAGCGGCCGTCATTGAAATGGGCGTGGATCAGCAAGGACAAACGACGCGGTTGTGCGAAATTGCGAAGCCGACCATCGGCGTCATTACCAATATCGGTCCTGATCATTTGGAGTTCTTCGGCAGTATGGAAGGGTCCGCCCAAGCCAAGGCCGAGTTGTTGGATCATCTGCCGCAGGACGGCGCGGTGGTGTTGAATGCAGACGACGAGTACTTCGATTACCTTGCCGCCCGGGCGCAATGCCGGGTGGTGGCGTTCGGTCGCTCGCCGAAGGCGGATATTCGTGCCGTCAACATTCGATCTGATGACAAGGGCGGGACCGTCTTTGGCCTCGTCCTGCCGGGCAAGAGTCGCCAGCCGGAGGTGCGCATCCGCACGCAGGGTACGCACAACGTGAGCAATGCGCTCGCGGCCGCCGGGGTAGGCTTTGTCTTGGGCTTGTCGGGGACGGCCATTGCGGAAGGGTTGGCGAAGTTTCGTCCGGCCGCCATGCGATCCCAGATCAGCACCTCGCACGGAGTGCAAGTCATCAATGATTGTTACAACGCGAATCCTGCTTCCATGAAGGCTGCTATTCAGCTTCTCGCGGAAATGAGCCAGGGGAAGCGCTCTATTGCGGTGTTGGGTGACATGCTCGAATTGGGGGCCGGCAGTAAACAGATGCATCGAGAGGTGGGGGCATTTCTTGCTGGCCAAGAGATCGGATATCTGTTGGCCTGCGGCGTCCTGGGTCGGGAACTTGCGGAAGGTTCTCGCCGAGCCGGAATGCCGACCAACAGAATTACGGAATTGCCGGACGCGGCGGCTGCGGGAGATGCCTTGACAGCGATGGTGAGGCAGGGCGACGTGGTGTTGGTGAAGGCCTCGCGGGGCATGCGAATGGAACAGGTCGTGGAGGCCGTGACCGGAATGCGGCGGGTCGCAACCAAGGCCGGCTGAGATATAGGGAACAGAAGGGAACTCTAGCGCCCGCCGATCGATGGCGGGCGAAGATGCCGTAGGATGCTATACAACTGGCTCTATCCACTTCATACACAATTTTCTTTTCTGAACGTGTTCCGTTACCAAAGCTTTCGGATTATTTATGCGGCGGTGACAGCGTTTCTCATTGCGTTTGTCATGGCCCCCTGGGTCATTCGTAAGCTGCAGGAGATCAAGCTCGGCCAGCAGATTCGAGACGACGGGCCGAAGCGGCATTTGGCAAAAAGCGGAACGCCGACCATGGGCGGGATTCTCATCATCTTTGCCGTGGTATTGTCCACGTTGCTCTGGGCCGATATGACCAACCGCTATGTGTGGCTGGTGGTCATCGCGACTGTGGGATTTGGAGCAGTCGGGTTCGTCGACGACTATCTCAAATTCATCAAGCGGCAATCGAAGGGCCTGTCGGCGACACAAAAGTTCACCTGCCAGATTCTGGTGGCGCTTACCATCGGCGTATTTTTGTACACGCTGCCCAGCTATACGACCAAGCTCAGTGTGCCGTTCTTCAAGTTCTTCACGCCGGATCTGGGATGGTTTTACATCGTGTTCGTCATTCTCGTCATCGTAGGCAGTTCGAACGCCGTCAATCTGACGGATGGCCTCGACGGGTTGGCCATTGGCCCAGTCATGATCGCCGCATTGGCCTATACGATTGTCGCCTATGTGACGGGCAACCGCGTGATGGCAGAATATTTGCTTATTCCCTACATCGAAGGCGCGGGAGAAATCGCCATCTTTACCGGAGCCGTCTTGGGGTCGAGTTTGGGATTTCTGTGGTTCAACACCTACCCGGCTTCTGTCTTCATGGGCGACGTGGGATCGCTCCCCTTGGGAGCGGCCCTTGGAACGGTCGCCGTGATCAGCAAACATGAACTCCTCTTGCTGCTGGTCGGCGGAGTCTTTGTCATCGAAGCGTTATCGGTCATCCTGCAGGTCGGTTCGTATAAGCTGCGAGGAAAGCGGATCTTCAACATGGCTCCAATCCATCACCACTTCGAAATGAAAGGGTGGGACGAACCAAAAGTCGTGGTGCGTCTGTGGATCATTGCCATTTTGCTGGCGTTACTAAGCTTGAGCACGCTCAAACTTCGATAGTCTGGAGCCTCCGTGAACGTTAAAGATCTACAGGTCACAGTGGTCGGGCTCGCGCGAAGTGGTGTGGCGGCCGCGCGGCTGCTGAACCAGCTCGGTGCGCAGGTGACCGTGGCCGATCGCAAGGACCCGCAGGAATTGGCTGCGGTTCTGCCGCAGCTGAGCCAGTCGTCCATCGCCGTGAAGGTTGGAGCGCAGTACGAATCGGCGCTCGAACGGGCGGATCTCGTCGTGATCAGCCCCGGCGTACCGACTCACCTCGACGCGCTCAGCCGCGTGCATGCTCGTGGCGTTCCCGTGATCGGCGAGTTGGAACTGGCGTCACGATTTCTGACCGCACCCATCGTGGCTATAACCGGAACCAACGGGAAAAGCACGACGGTGACGTTAATCGGCAAGTTTTTACACGAGAGCGGGAAGCGGGCTTTTGTCGGCGGCAATTTGGGAATTGCTGCCAGCGAAGCGGCCCTCGCCTGTACCCAGGCAAAGTCGGGGAGCGTCGCCGCGCCCTATGACTATGCGGTGTTGGAAGTCTCTAGCTTTCAGCTCGAAACGATCGAGCAATTTCATCCCTGGATTGCCGCCGTACTGAACGTGACGTTGGATCACATGGATCGGTATGCGTCGGTGGACGACTATGTGGCGGCGAAAGCCAACATCTTTTCCAATCAGGTCGCGGGCGACTATTCTCTCTTCAACCTGGACGACATGCGCGTCGCGAACCTTCGTGGGCGGACCAAGGCGACGGTGTTGGGATTCAGCCGGACCGGCGTCCTGCTCCCGGGTGTCTCTGGTGTCACATTCTTGGACGGCGACAGGATCGTGACGACCGTCAGAGGGCCACGAGAAGAGATCTGTCGTCGGAGCGACATGCGCTTGATCGGACTCCACAACGTTGAAAACGTGATGGCCGCGGTGACCTATGGCTTGCTCTGCGGCTGTTCGCTCGACGCGATTCGGGCTGTACTGCGGTCATTTCCCGGCTTGGAACATGCTCTCGAGGTCGTCCGCGAGCGTCGAGGCGTCCGTTTTGTGAACGACTCGAAAGGCACGAATGTGGATGCGGTGCTCAAGGCCTTGGAAGGAATCGAACAGCCCATATGGTTGATCGCCGGAGGACGTGACAAGGGAGGCGATTTTGCTCGTCTGCGAGAGTTGATACGGCAGCGGGTCAAGGGACTCATTCTGATCGGCGAGGCGGCCGGCCGCATCCAGGCCGCCATGGGGGATTTTGATCGGTGTCGTCCTGCAGCGACTCTCCGCGATGCCGTGGAGCTTGCTGCTCGCGAGGCGCAGCCCGGTGAGGTGGTGTTACTCTCGCCGGCCTGCGCCAGTTTTGACATGTTCGCGGATTATCAGGACCGGGGCCGGCAGTTCAAGGCCCTTGTACAGGCGCTGCCGGCGTGAAAGCGGCAGAAGCTGGGAGGAACGACAGCTGAACGATGGCACAGAACGCGCTCGGGACACTCAGTTTGCCCTGGTCGGCCTCGACCCAGCGGACGCCCAAACGCGTGCCGGTGGACCCGGCGCTCTTGGCGGTCACGCTCGTCCTTGCCCTGGTGGGAGTCGTGATGGTGTTCAGCGCGAGTGCCGTAGTGGCGGGGAGTCGCTTTCACGATCCTTGGTATTTCCTCAAGCGTCAATTGGCCTGGCTGGCCGCCGGCCTGCTCGTGATGCATCTTGTGTCGAAGATCGACTACACCCTCTGGAGGAAGCTCTCGATTCCCTTGTTGTTAATGACGACGGTGCTGTTGGTGCTGGTCCTCGTCCCCTCGCTCGGCAGTGCGGCCAAGGGGGCGCGACGATGGCTGCATGTGGGGCCGATCAACATTCAGCCGGCCGAGTTGACCAAATTTGTGGTGGTGATTTATGTGGCGGCCTATGTGAGCAAAAAGCAGGACCAGCTCACGCAGTTCGCCCGCGGCCTGTTGCCTCCGTTGATCGTCCTCGGACTGCTCAGCGGATTGATTCTCTTGGAGCCCGATCTGGGGACGGTCGTGGTGATGGGACTGGTTGTCGTCACGCTGCTGTTTCTTGGAGGCGCGCGCGTCAAACACCTCGGTCTCCTGTCGTTATGCGCCTTGCCTGCGGTTGCGGCATTGATCTTTGGATCGAGCTATCGGCGGCAGCGGCTGATGACCTTCCTGTCTCCCTGGAAGAATGCCTCCGATTCGGGATTTCAAATCACCCAGTCGTTCTTGGCCTTCGGCAGCGGGGGACCCTTCGGGGTGGGACTGGGCGAGGGGAAGCAGAAGCTATTCTTTCTACCGGAGGCGCATACGGATTTCGTGCTGGCCTTGGTCGGGGAGGAACTTGGGTTGGTCGGCAGCGTGGCGATCGTGCTGTTGTTCGGATTGTTTGTCCTGAAAGGCTTTCAGATCGCAGGGCGGGCCCGCGACCCATTCGGCCGGCATCTCGCCATGGGCATCACCATGCTGGTCGGTATGCAAGCGTTGGTCAATGCCGGAGTCGTCACCGGACTCTTGCCGACCAAGGGATTGACCCTGCCGTTCGTCAGTTATGGCGGGTCGTCCTTGGTGGCCAATTTGTTCGGCGTCGGCATCCTATTGAGTATCTCCCGCGACCGGCAGGGCGGCCGGGAAAGCGGTGGTCCGCGCGGTGGACGAAAGCGTGGGGTTGTCACGGCATGAACATTGTCATCGCAGCCGGCGGAACAGGCGGCCATCTCTATCCGGCTATTGCCGTGGCCCGGGAGTTTCTGCAGCGCGACCCCTCTACGCGTATCTTGTTCGTCGGCACGAGGCGTGGCATTGAGCGTAAGGTGCTGGCGCACGAGGGGTTTTCCTTACAGTGCATCGCCGCCAATCCTTTGATGGGCAAGCGTCCCAGCGAGATGCTGACGGCGATGTTCACATTGCCGATGAGTCTGTGGCAATCGCTCAGGATTCTCAAAACGCAGGGGGCTGATCTTGTGTTCGGGGTGGGCGGCTATACCAGCCCGGCGATGCTCGTGGCGGCGTTTCTGCGACGAATCCCCGGCGTGATTCTCGAGCCGAACGCCTATCCAGGAATGGCCAACAAAGCAGTAGCGCCGCTCGTACAGCGGATTTTTCTGGCCTTCGAATCGACCGTGCAATTCTTCGATCGACGAAAGACCAGGGTGGTCGGGACACCCGTCCGCCAGGCGTTCCTCGAGGCAGTGGAGCCCGATGCCGGACGAGCTGAAGAATGCACCACACGGCATCTGTTGATTTTCGGCGGTAGTCAAGGCGCGAAGGCCATCAATTCGGCGGTCATCGAGGCGTTACCGTTGCTCAGCGCCATGAAAGACCACGTGACCATCACGCATCAAACCGGCGAGGCCGACCACGCCAGGGTCGCCGCCGCCTACGCGAAGGCTGGGGTAGCCGCGCAGGTGGTGCCCTTCTTGTACGACATGCCGACCGTGCTTCGTACCGCTGATCTCGTGGTCTCCCGAGCAGGAGCCATGACGATTGCCGAGCTGACCGTGTGCGGAAAACCGGCAATTCTGATTCCCCTCCCGACCGCGATTTACAATCATCAGTTGCGCAATGCGGAGGTGATGGCTCAGGCTGGAGGCGCCGTGCTTCTCCCACAGGCGGAATTGACCGGCCCAGGCCTGGCTCGAACCATCACGGACATATTGTGCGAGCCTCAGCGGCTGCAAGTCATGAGTCGGCACAGCTGGAATATGCGCCGCAGCGATGCTGCAGAAACCATTGTTCGTGAGTGCTACGACGTCATAAGGAGGCGCCATGAGACCAGCGGGAGCGCTCGCGTCCTGTGAACAACGAGAGCGGGAGGGGCAGCGCAATGACAGGCACAGTCTACGCAAACCATTCGGGACACAAGGGTTAAGGCAGGCGACGATGTTTAGAAAAACACAACATATTCATCTGGTGGGTATCGGTGGCTCCGGGATGAGCGGGATCGCCGAGGTGTTGCTGACGCTTGGCTACAAGGTCAGCGGCTCGGATTTGAGCCAGTCGGAAACCACGCGCCGGCTCGAAGAGTTAGGGGGACGCATTGCCATTGGCCATCAGGAATCCAATATCGGCGAGGCGCAGGTAGTGGTGATCTCCTCCGCGGTGGCCGCGACCAACCCTGAGGTGGTTGCCGCGAAAGCGAAGCAGATTCCCGTCATCCCGCGTGCCGAGATGTTGGCGGAGTTGATGCGACTGAAATTTGGTGTGGCCATCGCAGGCGCCCACGGCAAGACGACGACGACCTCAATGGTGGCCAACGTCCTGGCCCAAGGCGGCTTGGACCCGACCATGGTGATCGGCGGAAAAGTGAATGCGCTGGGGAGCCATGCCCGACTAGGGCGGGGCGATCTGCTCATTGCGGAAGCCGATGAAAGCGATGGGTCGTTCCTCCGACTGGCTCCGACGATTGCGGCGGTCACGAATATCGATCGCGAGCATCTCGACCACTACGGGACGATGGAGCGGCTCAACGACAGTTTTCTGGAGTTTATAAACAAGGTGCCGTTTTACGGCTTGGCCGTCCTTTGCGCTGATGACGAGCGGCTGCGTGAGTTGCTTCCGCGCGTCGTCAAACGCTACCAGACCTACGGCCTCCACGAACATCCCGGCCATGTGCCGGATTTCCGAGCGACCGACATCAGTCTGCGGCAGTGGGGGTCGGAGTTTCGCGTCTTTTTCCGTGGGCGAAATCTCGGACCGTTCCGGCTGGCCATCCCGGGCATTCACAATGTCTCGAACTCGCTGATCGCGATCGCGATCGGGATGGAGTTGGAAATCCCCGTCGATCTGATTCGAAAAGGCCTGGCGGCCTTCACCGGTGTGGAGAGGCGCTTCCATCTGCGCGGCGAGAAAGCGGGAATCATGGTCGTGGACGATTACGGGCACCATCCCACCGAGGTGCGGGCTACGATCGCGGCGGCGAAGCAGGGGTGGGAGCGGCGCGTGGTGGTGCTGTTCCAACCGCATCGGTACAGCCGTTCGCGCGATT
>JBDTWG010000033.1:0-17450 GCA_040006855.1 Nitrospira sp. | reverse complement strand
AGAGCAATATGGATCAGATTAAAGTTCTGAACGCCGGAGATGACATCTCGGTACAGGTGGTTGAATCGCCAAACGAGAGAGCTGACCAAGGGGTCTACGGAAGCGGACGCAAGCTAGTCCGTGAAGTTTATTTGTTCCGCGGGAACGAAAAGTTGGCGGGCTTCGGCGGTCTCGGACAGCGACCGAGCCCATCCACCGAGCGCGGAATCGAGACATCTTCCGGCACCGTTACCGGTGGATTGGTTGGTGGGGTGTTTCCTGGAACGGTCACGACAGGTGTGGTTACGACCAGCGTCGGTGAATTTACCGGGCAGGCACCTTGCTGGAACTGTGAGCCTCAGCCAGGATGGGGTTATCAGACCGTGGCTCCTGAAACCAAAGTGCAGAACAAATCTGACTATGGAACCGATGGTGCCAAGCCAAACCTGCAAAAGGGTTTGACCAATTAAGATTTAAGGCTTCGTTAAGGGCCTGATGTTAAGCGGGGTGCTTCGGAAGAAGCACCCCGCTTTCTTTTTCCCCGAGTCATGCCGGTAAGCTCATTGCAAGTCGACAGGTCACTTGGTAACATTCTGCTATCACTAGTTGCGTGTCATTGATAGGGGAATCTCGCATGTCTGAAATGCCCGTGAATATCCACGCCCCGGACGAAGAGTTGGATCTTCGGGGCGTCATTTGTCCGTACAATTTCGTAAAAACTAAACTGAAGCTTGAGACCATGTCCGCCGGCCAATTGCTGTTGGTTCACCTTGATGACGGCGATCCTATCCGCAATGTGCCGCGGAGCGTCAGCGATGATGGCCATGACGTGCTTTCGCAGGAACGAGCCGACCATTCCTACCGTGTCATGATCAGAAAACGGCTTGACGACTAGGTACTGCCGCACTCCCTATGCTTTTTTTTCGCCTCGTTCGCATCCCCTCCACGATGAGGGTCACTTGTATAGACCCATTTTCCAATGGACAGTTCGTCAGGATTTTTTGAACTCGTCCCCGCACGATCTGCTGCGTCTTGCAAGTGAGGTCAGCCGCCACGACGACGCGTCGGTTACCCAGGATGGTCAGCAGGAGTCCGAGAATCTGTCGAAGCGCGCGCGCCGGCGGAAAGAAGATCATCGTGCGAGACTCTGTCTTCAGCGACTCGATCCGGCGCTCGAGGTCACGGACGCCACCGGACCAGCGACCTTCGAAGACGAAGGCATTGCCATCCATCCCCGCCACCGCTGCTGCAGTCACCACCGCGGAAGTTCCTGGAATGATTTCAATGGGAATCTCTAACTTTGCTGCCGCTGTGATGAGCAGTCGACCCGGATCGTAGACGACGGGCATTCCACAGTCGGATACCAGCGCAATGTGGGTTCCTTGTTTCAGCCGACCCAATAGAATCGGCACCTTTTCAGCGGCATTGACTCGATCATACGTGGTCAACGTGGTATGAATGCCGTGATGAGCCAGCAGCGCCTGGGTGGCGCGCGGATTTTTGGTTGCAATCAGACCTACACGTCGAAATGTCGCGAGGGCGCGGATCGTCAGATCGTCAGGATGCCCGATGGGGACGCCGACGATGAAAAGTGTCGCGGGCAGACTGCCTGTTGAACCGCGCTTTCCTTGACTCTGTTCTGGTCGCATCGATATAATTTCCAGTTCCAAAAAATCGGCTTTGCTCTGAAATGTTGCGAGGATAGGGCGAGATGTCTTCGGTCTTTTTCATGCTCACGATCGGGCTCTATTTTGCGAGCACCGTCTGCTACCTGGCATATCTGCTTCGGCGGGCGGAAACCCTCTCAAAGGTGTCCCTAGGGATTACCGCCGTTGGGTTTGCTACTCACACTGTGGCATTGGCCGCCAGAATGGCCGACACCGGCCAGACGCAGCTCCCCACGTTTCACGAAGCCCTGTCGTTTTTTTCCTGGATGCTCATTCTCGTGTTTCTCGCCGTCGAATTTCGCCGACAGCTCCACGTCCTGGGTTCCTTTATCGTTCCGCTTGCCCTCATATCGCTGGTGACCGCCGCCGCGTTTCGCTCAGACGAGGCATCGAGTATTCAGCCCGTGTTCAAAACTCTCTGGGTCCACGTGACCCTCAGTATGCTGGGCACGGTTGGGTTTGCCGTCGCGTTTGTCGCGGGAGTGATGTATCTCATTCAGGATGGCCTTCTCAAGTCCAAGCGTTTCAATGTGCTCTATGCCAAACTGCCTGCGCTGGATTATCTTGATCATCTGAACCAACAGTCTATCGTGATGGGCTTTCCACTGCTGACGCTTGGGATCATCAGCGGCGCCTTTTCCGCTGAGATCGTTCGCGGAACCTACGTGAATTGGAACCCGGAGCAGACGTGGGCCATGGTCACGTGGGGCTTCTATTTCGCCGTCCTCGTCGGTCGGCTCACCATCGGGTGGCGCGCCAAACGAGCCGCGTATCTGACGATCATCGGTTTTGCCGGCGTGATCCTCACTCTGATCGGAGTGGTGCTGAAAAGTCACGGGTCGGTGTCCTGACATGCACATCATCGTCGTCGGGCTGAGCCATAAGACCGCGCCGGTTGAGATTCGCGAAAAACTCGCCGTGCCGGAAAGTCGGCTCAGAGAAGCGCTGAGCCGGCTCTGTGCGTATCCCGGAGTTCGCGAAGGTTTGCTCCTCTCGACTTGTAATCGGGTGGAAGTGTACGCCGTCGTTGAAGAGCTAGAAACCGGATACGGTCGGGTACAGGAATTCTTGGCTGATACCCACCTTTCCCTCTCTTCCGAACATTTGACGCCGCATCTCTATTGGCATGCCGGCGATCGCGCCATTGGCCATCTTTTCCGGGTGGCCTCCAGTCTCGACTCGATGATTATCGGCGAGTCTCAGATTCTTGGGCAGATCAAGGATGCGTTCGAGGTGGCTCTGACGCACAAAGCCTCTGGCTTGCTGCTGAATAAGGTCGTGAAGAAAGCGATCTCGGTGGCGAAACGTGTGCGTACTGAAACCAAGATCGCCGAAACGGCCGTGTCTGTGAGTTATGCGGCGGTGGAGCTCGCCAAGAAAATTTTCTCGAACTTGAATGAAAAAACGGTGTTGTTGATCGGGGCTGGGGAAATGGCCAAGTTGGCGGCTCGGCATTTGATCGCCAACGGAGTGCGCCAGGTCCGGATCACGACCCGTAATTTTCAGCATGGCTTGGAACTGGCTCAACGGTTTAACGGAACTGCCGTGCCGTTCGATGACTACAAGTCGGAACTGGCAGGTGCCGACATCGTGCTCGTGTCCACCGGCGCCTCGCACTACCTCATCAGCCCCGACGATGTTCAGCGCGCGATGAGACAGCGAATGAGCCGACCGATGTTTTTGATCGACATCTCTGTGCCGCGCAATATCGATCCTGCCGTTCGACCTATCGACGATGCCTTTCTCTTTGACATCGACGACCTGCACATGCGCGTGGAACAAAACCGCGAGGATCGATTACGTGAAGCGGCGAAAGCCGAGCAGATGGTCGTCGAAGAAGTTGCCGTACTCGGACAGTGGCTCCAATCATTGGAGGTCACGCCGACCATTGTGGCCTTGCGGAGCCGGACAGAAGATATCAAGCGGCGCGAAGTGGATAAAATCATGGCGCGTTTGGGGCACCTTTCAGCCGACGATCGAGCCGCGGTGGAAGCAATGGCGTCCGCCATCATCAACAAGATGGTGCATGGCACGATGGTGACGTTGAAAGCCGAGGCGACTTCTGCCGGTGGGGCGGCCTATGTGGATGCGGCGCGCCGGTTCTTCAACCTCGAATCGGCGCCGACCGGATACCCGGCCGGGCATGCAGAGGGTCCAGACGAGCAGGAGGGGAGCACGGCACGCAATGGGACTGGCCGCCGTGTTGACACGTCATTGATACCGAACACGACCAAGGAGCAAGGCCGTCGCGTGAGCTAGCGCCGTTCAGAGAGTCGAATGTCTATGACCAGAAAATCCAGCAATTGTTTGCCGCTTTCTATGGCCGAGCGGCCGAGTCGTGCTCAGCTATGAGTCGCTCGACGCTCATCCTGGGGACTCGTGGCAGCAAATTGGCCGTGCACCAGAGCCAATGGGTCCAGGCTCGTCTTCAGGAATTGGCGCCAGGCCTCACGATTTCCCTCAGGCGCATCCAAACGTCAGGAGACAAAATTTTGGATGTCCCGCTTGCGAAAATCGGCGGCAAGGGCCTATTCGTAAAAGAAATCGAAGACGCGTTGTTGAGCAAAGAGATCGACCTCGCGGTGCATAGCATGAAAGACGTGCCGACAGCATTGCCGGAGGGGCTTGAGATCTTGTGCGTGCCTCCGCGCGAAGATCCGAGAGATGCGTTGATCACCCATGATGGATGCGGGCTGGATCAATTAAAACAGGGCGCTCGAATCGGCACCAGCAGTTTGCGCCGGCAAGCCCAACTCCTCCATTATCGGCCCGACTTCATCATTGAGATGCTTCGCGGCAATTTGGATACACGCTTGAGAAAGCTCCGCGAGGGGCAGTTCGATGCCATTGTGCTTGCGGCGGCGGGATTGCGGCGGCTTGCGTGGGAACAGGAAATCACGGAATGTCTGCCGGTACACGTCAGCCTCCCGGCGATCGCCCAGGGAGCCCTTGGCATTGAAGCCCGCAGTGACGATACCTTCGTGCGCGAGCTGTTGGGACGCTTCGAGCATCCCCCTACGCGCATCACCGTGACGGCGGAACGCGCGCTGCTCCACCGTCTCGAAGGGGGATGTCAGGTGCCTATTGCGGCCCATGCGGTGCTGGAAGGAGACACCCTGAGGCTTGATGGGTTGGTGGCCAGCGTGGATGGCCGGAGAATCATTCGCCATCAGATTACGGGCGCAGCGACGGAGGCCTGTCATCTCGGAACCAAGCTGGCGGAGCGCTTGCTGGCCGAGGGCGGCGATGTGATTCTCAAGGAGATCTACGGGCAGGCCTGATTTCCATGATCATGCAGAAAGGCATAGTCTATTTGGTCGGCGCCGGCCCCGGTGATCCAAAGTTGCTGACGTTACGCGGTAAGGAGTGTCTTGAGCAGGCCGACGTGGTCTTGTACGATTACCTCGCGAATGAGGCCCTGTTGGGGCATGTTTCCCCGCGAGCTGAACGATTGTACGTAGGTCGCCGTGGTCGGGGGCAGTATCGAGACCAAGCGGAGATCAATCGGTTGCTGATCGACCATGCTCAGGCAGGAAAGCGCGTCGTCCGGCTAAAAGGCGGCGATCCATTTGTATTCGGACGAGGCGGAGAAGAGGCGGAAGCTGTCGCGGCCGCCGGGCTGGAGTTCGAAGTCGTGCCGGGAGTGACCGCTGCCGTGGCGGCGCCGGCCTATGCGGGCATTCCTGTGACGCATCGTACCTTGGCGTCCACCGTGACATTCGTCACCGGCCATGAGGATCCGACGAAAGATCGCAGTGTGGTCGAATGGCCACGCTTGGCCACCGTCCATGGTACGCTCGTATTTCTCATGGGCATGACGAATTTGCCCAAGATAGTGCAATGCCTGCGCGCCGAAGGCAAGGATGGCTCGACGCCCGCCGCTGTTATTCGATGGGGCACGCGCGCGTCGCAACAGACCGTCGTGGGCACCTTGGAGGATATCGTGGAGAAAGCGACGGCGGCCCACATGGAACCGCCCACGGTCATCGTCATCGGAGAAGTGGTGCGTCTCAGGGAGCAGCTGAATTGGTTCGAGTGTCGACCTCTGTTCGGAAAGCGCATCTTGGTGACGCGACCCAAATTGCAGGCTCCGGCATTTTCTGATCTGATTACGGCCGCTGGTGGAGAGGCTGTGGAATGCCCGACCATCGAGATCGTCCCTCCTGAAGACTGGGGTCCCCTCGATCGGGCGCTGGAACGACTGTCGACCTACAATTGGCTGATCTTCACCAGTGTGAACGGAATTGCTCCATTCATGACCCGCCTGATGGCATCACAACGTGATGTTCGCGCATTGGCAGGTCTTACGATGTGTTGTATCGGGCCACGCACAGCAGAAGCGCTGTCGGCCTATGGCCTGCGTGCCGATGTGATCCCGGAGCAGTTTCAGGCGGAAGGGATTTTGGAAGCTCTCGACGGACGGTCGGTGCGCGGCATGAACGTCTTGATTCCGCGTGCGCTGGTGGCGCGGGAGATCCTTCCGGAGCAATTGCGCACGCGTGGCGCGACGGTGGATGTCGTCCCGGTCTACCGGACGATACGTCCCGCAGTCGCGACGGATCGCCTCCGTGAACAACTGCGCACTCGCGCCATCGATATCATCTCTTTCACCAGTTCGTCGACAGTACGGAACTTCGTGGAATTGTTTGCGTCGAGGGAGGAGATGTTGCGGCTGATAGGAGAGTGCACCGTTGCCTGTATCGGTCCCATCACCGCAGCGACCGCTCGCGAGGTCGGGCTCACGGTGCATGTGATGGCTAGTCAGAATACGATTCCGGCACTGGCAGACGCCATCGTCGAGTCTGTTGCGAATTCGGCCAAAGCCCGACCAGCTACCTCGGTACGCCCTTGAGCGGATGCCGGTGAACGGAAGGGCGTTCGTTACTTAAAGGAGGACACTGCATGGTTCCAGTCAAGTCATTCATGGTTCCGAAGGACAAGTTCATCACCGTCGAGCGGGATATTGATGTGCGTACGGCCGGACGGCTCATGCGCGATCGTAATATCGGCAGCCTGTTCGTGACTAACAGCAAAGAGGTCATCGGCATCATCACGGACACTGACATGGTGCGGCGGGTCGTGGCCACCGGGGCCGATACGACCAAGACGACCGTCGAACAGATCATGTCTGCGCCGCTCGTCACCATTGAGGAACATAAGACGCTGCTGGATGCGAACGACCTCATGGCGCAGACCCACCTGCGACATCTTGGCGTGACGAAAGATGGCCAGCTCGTCGGGATGATTTCGGTGCGAGACCTGGTGGTGTTTTTGACCAATCTTCCGAGGAAGTGAGCGAGCATGGCCTTTCCAATTCAGCGCTTGCGTCGTCTGCGCGAGAAGGAACCGCTCCGGCGGATGGTGCGTGAAACGGCGTTGACGCCGAACGATTTTATCTATCCGGTCTTTGTTACTGAAGGGCAGGGACGTCGCGAGCCGATCGCCTCGATGCCGGGGCAGTCGCGCTTGTCGATCGATCTCTTAGTGAAGGAGGCGCTCGAGGTTCAGGCTCTGGGCATTCCGGCCATGATTCTCTTCGGAATTCCGGAGAAGAAAGACGAGCGGGGGAGTTCCGGCTTTGATCCGGACGGAATCGTGCAACGTGCGCTGCGCACGCTCAAGAAAGAGGTGCCGGACCTGGTGCTGATCACCGATGTCTGCATCGATGAGTATACGAGTCATGGTCATTGCGGCATCGTTCGTGAGGGCAAGATTCTCAATGACGAGACGCTGGATTGTCTCAGGACTATGGCCAAGACTCACGCGCAGGCGGGCGCCGACATGGTGGCACCGTCCGATATGATGGACGGGCGGGTGGCCGCGATCCGCGACGAGTTGGACCGCGCCGGATTTGTGGACATTCCTATCATGGCCTACGCGGCGAAATTCGCCTCCTGCTTCTATGCGCCCTTTCGTGACGCGGCCCATTCCAGCCCGCAATTCGGAGACCGCCAGTCCTACCAAATGGATCCGGCCAACAAGCGCGAAGCCTTGCGGGAGATCGATCTGGATATCGAAGAGGGTGCCGACATCATCATGGTGAAACCCGCCATGCCATATCTGGATGTGATCAGCGCCGCGCGCGAACGAACGCTCCTGCCGATCGCCGCCTATCAAGTAAGCGGGGAATACAGCATGATCAAAGCGGCCGCCCAAGCCGGATGGTTGGACGAGAACCGCGCCATGTTGGAATCGCTGCTGTCGATCAAGCGAGCCGGTGCCGAGATTATTCTGACGTATTTTGCGAAAGAGGCGGCCAAACTACTGCAGTCACGGCGCGCATGAAGATTTCTCGCGGACTCACCCCCTCGACACCCCGACCCTACGCCGCCGTCACCATCGGCAATTTTGATGGTCATCATCACGGCCACCGAGCCCTCCTAAAACAGGTCGTAGAGACGGCCCGTCGGCAGGCCGGTACGGCGCTGGTGCTGACCTTCGATCCTCATCCCGTCAAGATCCTGGCTCCGCAGGTAAATCTCATGTTTCTGACCACACCGGAGGAGAAGCTGGCCCACTTTGAGGCAGCCGGCATTGATGAAGTGGTTTTTCTGGAGTTCACACCGGGCTTTGCCGCATTAAGTCCGGCCGAGTTTGCGAAGCAGGTGCTGTGTGACGGCATCGGCACGCGGGAACTATTTGTCGGAGAGCACTTTGCTTTTGGAAAAGGCCGAGTCGGGCGCATTGCGGACCTGTTCGAATTCGGCGCCCAATTCGGGTTCCGCGTCCATCCGGTGTCCCCCGTCGTCATCGAGGGCGAAGTGGTCAGTTCCACCCGCATTCGTCAGCTGATCCAGGCGGGGGATCTCCGAAAAGCCATCCGCTTTCTGGGGCGACCGTACAGCATCGAGGGGGTGGTCATTCCAGGTGCTCATCGGGGCACCGAGCTCGGTTGGCCGACCGCCAATCTGCGCCTTCCTTCAGGACGCGTCATCCCACCGGATGGCGTCTATGCCGCGCAGGTCATCTGGAATCACCGGGCCTTGAATTCCGTGGTGTACATCGGGACCAGGCCTACATTCGGGGCGGGCGAGCGGTTGCTGGAGGTGTCGATTCTCGACGAGCGGCTTGATCTCTACGGAGAATTGATTCGAGTGCAGCTCATCAACTTTCTCCGTGAGGATAAGGTATTCGCTTCGGCGGAGGACCTCACGCGTCAGATTGCAGTGGATGTGGAAATGGCTCGGGCACAACTTCGCGAGGCGGCGACGCCGAGCCCTCTCTCGACGACGCTACCTCGGTCATGAGCCATGAAGGTTTCTCCGACAGCCTTCCATCACCCGCTCCATAAGCAGGTCGCCAAGGCTATTCGTGCGCGAGGGCTGCTGCAACGAGGCCAGCAGGTGTTGGTGGCCGTGTCCGGCGGACCCGATTCCGTGGCGTTGCTGTCAGTTCTGCACGCTCTGGCTCCAACATGGGATCTCTCGCTGACAGTGGTGCATTGTCACTACGGCCTGCGCGGGCATGAATCCGATGGCGATGCGCGGTTTGTCACGACGCTCTGCCGGAGGTTTGCCATTCCCTGCTTGGTCGCCCCCCTCAGCGTGACTCACCGCGAGTCTGGGTCTTCCAGCTCACTCCAAGAACGTGCTCGGGAGGCCCGCTATGGTTTGTTTCGTAAGCTGGCCGGCGACCTTGGGGCGGAGCGAGTGGCTCTCGGGCACAACGCGGATGATCAAGCCGAAACCGTGCTGCTGCGAATGTTGCGCGGCGCCGGATTGCGCGGATTGGCCGGCATGCCGCACATTCGCGAGCGTGTCTTCGTGCGGCCATTGTTGAGTATCTCGCGCCAAGAAATCCTGTCCTATCTGAAGACCGCGGAGTTGTCTTATCGGACCGACTCCAGCAATGCCAAGCCCATCTATCTTCGTAATCGTGTGCGCCATGAACTGCTTCCGGTCGTGCAAGCACTGGCTCCCGCGGCAATCCGGATATTGGCGCGCCAGGCCGATCTCTTGCGGGATGATGACCGGCTCCTGGACGCTCTGGCTGCCTGTAGGCTGAAACGAATCATTCGGTTTCACGACTCCACGACCTTGATGCTTGATCGTACGGCGTTGCTTGAACAACCGGTTGCGCTGCAACGCCGAATACTGCGACAGGCCCTGCAGGCGCTGCTGCCGTCATCCGGCACACCCCGAAGTGATCAGCTGATGTCTTTGTTGGCGTCCCTGACTTCTTCCCGATCGGGAGGGGCGTGGAAGGTCGGCGACGTGTCGGTTGCGTGTGAACACCATCAGCTGCGGATGACCATTGCATCGCCGCCGAGCAAGGGCGCGCGTGTTGCCATTGGAGTGGAAGAGGGAGAGTCAAGTTCCTCGCGCGAAGAGTTGACGATCACCTCCTTGCCATCAATGGCTTCGTGGCGCTTGACCGGGCAGTCGATCCATATCCAGGCAGTGACCTGTGAAAAGGGGCTGCTCCTGCTGAAACGTAAATCGTCCATTGTCGCCTTGTTGGATGCCGAGCAGTTGGCTTTGCCGTTGCAGATTCGAACCTGGCGCTCAGGGGATTGGTTTTGCCCCACTGGCATGAATGGGCGACGAAAGAAATTGCAAGATTACTTCACAGATGCAAAACTGGGTCGGTCTATGCGAGAACGGATGCCACTGGTGCTTTCGCATGGCAGCATCGTCTGGATTGTTGGACAGCGAGTTGATGCTCGATTCGCCGCCACCACTTCGACGACCCGGTTTATCGTGGCTCGTGTGAGGCCGTCTTCGCGTCGGAAAGGAGCCTTCTAGGAATGGAGCGCATTTTTGGTCGTCCTATCGTGACGCAGGAGCAGATGAGGACTCGAATCCGAGAACTCGGACGTCAGATTGGGTCCGACTATGCCGGGAAGGATTTGGTGCTGGTGGGTGTGCTCAAGGGGGCCTATGCCTTTTATGCCGACTTGGCACGGGCGATCCGAATTCCGATGCGGGTGGAGTTTATCGTGGTGACGAGTTATGGATCTGGGAAAAAAAGCTCCGGGAAGGTAAAGCTGGTGTCCGACCTAACGGAGCCCATAGCCGGCAAGGATGTCTTGCTGGTTGAGGATATCGTCGATTCGGGCCTCACCGTTCAACATCTCATCAAGACTCTGACCAGACGAAAGCCCCGATCGCTAAAGGTCTGTACGCTGCTCAGCAAGCCCGAACGCCGGACGGTCGAGGTGGATCTGGAGTACGTGGGATTCAAAATCCCAAATCGTTTCGTCGTCGGGTATGGTCTCGACTACCGACAGAAGTACCGTAACCTTCCTTACTTGGCCGCACTCGATCAGGCCGATGAAAGGGAGCAAGAGTCTGCATGAAAGGTTGTTACCCCTGCGGAACCTATGGTAACATTCGGCAGGGTTATCATATTGTGCAGTCTGCCTAATTTCCTCAAAGGAGAGGTGGATGAATTCACGGGTAAAGAATCTGTTGTTCTGGGTCGTGGTCGGCCTATTCATGATTTTGTTGTTCAACCTGTTTAGCGTGCCGACCCACGCGCCGGAAGACGAAGTCATATTCAGCGATTTCATGGCCAAGCTGGACAAAGGCGAGGTCATGAAGGTGACGATCAAAGCCAATCACATCAGCGCGATTCTGAAAGACCAGAGCCGGATTCGGACCTATACTGCCGAGTATCCGGAATTGGTCAAGCATCTGCGCGAAAAGGATGTGCAGATCGAAGCCAGACCGCCTGACGAGAGTCCCTGGTACATTACGTTCTTGGTGACCTGGGGGCCGTTTGTTCTGTTCCTCGGCCTTTGGTTTTTCCTCATGCGGCAGATGCAAATCGGCGGTAATAAAGCACTGTCGTTTGGGAAGAGCCGCGCCAGAATGCTGACGGAAGAACGGAAGAAGGTCACCTTCTCCGATGTCGCAGGCATCGAAGAAGCGAAGGAAGAAGTGCTCGAAATTATTGAATTTCTGAAAGATCCTAGAAAATTTCAGAAGCTGGGTGGGCGTATTCCAAAAGGGGTCCTCATCGTCGGACCTCCGGGTACCGGCAAAACATTGTTGGCCAAGGCCATTGCAGGAGAAGCCGGAGTTCCCTTCTTCAGCATCAGCGGTTCGGATTTCGTCGAAATGTTTGTCGGCGTGGGCGCGTCCAGAGTCCGAGATCTCTTCGAACAGGGGAAAAAGCATGCCCCCTGCATCATCTTTATTGATGAGATTGATGCTGTCGGCCGTCTGCGTGGTGCTGGTCTCGGTGGAGGTCATGATGAGCGGGAGCAAACGCTAAACCAGTTGCTAGTCGAGATGGATGGGTTCGATACGACTGAAGGCGTCATTTTGATCGCCGCCACAAACCGTCCGGATGTGCTGGATCCTGCGTTGTTGCGTCCAGGCCGTTTCGATCGCCAGGTGGTGGTGAATCGGCCCGATCTGCGCGGTCGATCGGAGATTCTGAAGGTTCACACGAAGAAGGTGCCGCTGGCAGCGGATGTGGAATTGGAGAAGATTGCCCGTGGGACGCCAGGCTTCTCGGGTGCCGATCTCGAAAATTTGGTGAACGAAGCCGCGCTCTGGGCGGCTCGCTGGAACAAAAAAGAGGTCGAGCTGATTGACTTCGAAATGGCGAAAGACAAGGTATTGATGGGCGCGGAACGGAAGAGCATGGTGCTCAGCGACGAAGAGAAACGCACCACAGCCTATCACGAAGCCGGCCACGCACTCATGGCAAAACTGTTGCCCGGAACGGATCCCGTCCATAAAGTGACGATTATTCCCCGTGGTCGAGCGCTAGGCGTGACCATGCAGCTCCCGACGGACGATCGTCATAATTATTCCAAGGACTTTCTCTACAACAATCTCGCAATCCTCATGGGCGGGCGAGTCGCTGAAGAGTTGGTGCTGCACGACGTGACAACCGGTGCAGGGAATGACCTTGAGCGGGCCACAGACCTCGCCAGAAAAATGGTGTGCGAGTGGGGTATGAGTGAAAAATTGGGGCCCTTGACGTTCGGCAGAAAAGAAGAAGAAATTTTCCTTGGCCGAGAGATTGCTACGAAGCGTGACTTCAGCGAGCAAGTGGCGCTTGAAATAGATCACGAGGTCAGGCGTCTGGTTACAGAAAATTACGAGCGCGCGAAGCGTATCTTGACCGACAATATGACCAGTCTTAAGGCGCTCGCTGAGGCATTGTTGGAAAAGGAAGTGTTGGACGCGCTGGAGATCGATCAGATCCTCATTCAAGGTTCTTCATCGCAAACGGTTCCCGCCTAAGAATGTACTTCTGTCTTCGCAGGGGCATCGTGTGATGCGCCCCTGCGAGGCAGGTGCCTCCAGTGAATATCCTGTTAGGGGTTGCGAAGAAGCTCCTGCACATGTTGGTTGTAGCCTCCTTTGGACTCCCGTAGTACACTCATCTCGCTTTCTGGTGTTCCATTCTGGTCGTCATCACCGAGGGGACAAGTCTTGACCATACCCGCAGCGACTTCCGCACGATCTTACGTAGTGCGGGCGGGATCTCAGACGCTCCGTTTGGACTCACGCCCTCTGATCATGGGGATTCTCAACGTCACTCCCGATTCATTTTCAGATGGGGGCAGCTATGTCACGGTCGAACATGCGGTTCGCCATGCGAGGCAGATGCATGAGGAAGGCGCCGATATCATAGACATCGGCGCTGAATCTTCGAGGCCCGGCGCCCAACCTATCGAGGAATCCGAAGAGCTCCGACGCCTCATTCCTGTTTTGGAAGCAGTCCATGCCGCGGTGCCGCTGCCCATTTCCGTTGACACTACAAAAGCCGCCGTTGCCCGTCTGGCCATTCAAGCAGGAGCCACCATTGTGAATGACATCAGCGCGTTGCGCGGCGATCCGCTGATGGCAACAGTGGCAGCGGAAACCGGTGCTGCGGTCGTGCTGATGCACATGCAGGGGACGCCGCAAACGATGCAGAAATTACCCCGGTACCGGAACGTCGTTCAAGAAGTGTCTGCCTTCCTATGCGAACGGGCGCAGATGGCGATCGAGCAGGGGATCAGCCGAAGTCAGATCATTCTTGACCCCGGGTTCGGTTTTGGTAAGCTTCAAGAGCACAACCTTCAATTGCTGGCTGATTTCGCGCTGCTGAGTGACCTTGGGTATCCGATGCTCGTGGGACTGTCTCGCAAACAGTTTATCGGCGCGCTGGCACAACAGCCAGTGCAGGAGCGGGGATACGGCACAGCCGGCGCGGTCGCAGTCGCCGTTCTCAAAGGCGCCCATATAATTCGTGTGCATGACGTCCGATCCATGCGAGACACGGTCTCGGTCGTGTCAGCCATTTGCCGTCACGCGCGTTCTGGTGTAGAGGGATCTCATGCGTAAATTGTTCGGCACAGACGGCGTTCGCGGAGTGGCAAATCTGGAACCGATGACGAGCGAAATCGCTATGCAGCTGGGGCGTGCCGCCGCCCATATTTTTATGCGGCGGGCTGGTCGTCACCAAGTCGTCATCGGGAAAGACACGCGGTTATCGGGATATATGCTGGAATCGGCGTTGACCTCGGGTATCTGCTCTATGGGAGTGGATGTTTTGCTGGTCGGCCCCTTACCGACCCCGGCCATCGCGTTTCTCACACGTAGTTTGCGGGCGGATGCCGGTGTCGTCATTTCAGCCTCGCACAACCCCTATCAGGATAACGGCATCAAATTCTTCTCGAACGAGGGATTCAAACTGCCGGACGAACTCGAGTCGCGTATCGAACAATTGATCATTTCCGACGAGATCAAGCACCTTCGCCCGACAGCGGATGCCATTGGCAAAGCCTATCGTATCGGCGATGCCGAAGGACGATATATCGAATTCGTCAAACGCTCGCTTCCAAAAGATCTCGACCTTCAGGGCATCAAGTTGGTCGTGGATTGCGCCAACGGCGCGGCCTACAAAGTCGCGCCTGCCGTGCTCCGCGAGCTGGGAGCCGAGATTGAAGTCATCGCGAACCAGCCGGACGGAATGAATATTAATGACGGCTGTGGGGCCGTGCATCCGGAACAATTGCAGGAGGTCGTCCGTCGAAGCGGAGCCCACATCGGCATAGCGTTGGACGGTGATGCTGATCGAGCCATTTTCGTGTGTGAGCAGGGCAAGATCATCGATGGTGACCATGTCATGGCTGCGCTGGGGCTCGATCTGCATGCGCAAGGCCAACTCGCCTGTCAGACGGTCGTGGGAACCGTCATGAGCAACTTCGGGTTGGAACTCGCCATGAAGAAGGCCGGGATTCAACTGATGCGAACGCCCGTGGGTGACCGGTACTTAATGGAGCGCATGCTGGCCGACGGGTATAACTTCGGCGGGGAGCAATCAGGCCACTTTATTTTCCTCGACCATAATACGACGGGTGACGGCTTGATCTCGGCGCTGCAGATCCTCTCGCTGATGAAACGAACCGGTAGGCCGCTCTCTGAACTCGCGAAGGCGATGACGGCCGTCCCTCAGATCCTCCTCAACGTGCGGGTGAAACATAAGCCTGACCTGAACCAGATTCCGGATATTCAGCAGGCGATCAAGACTGCTGAAGCGACGCTAAATGGAAGTGGCCGCGTCTTGGTGCGGTATTCCGGCACTGAAGCGCTGTTGCGAATTATGGTCGAAGGCGAACGCGATTCGACCATTCGCGAGGTGGCCGATCACCTCGCCGAGATTGTTCGCGCCCGCATCGGATAGCATCGAGCCCTCATCGCAGGCGCCGGATGCTGCCAGTTTTCACACTCACCTTCGTTTTCGGCCTGATCCTCGGTTCTTTCCTGTCGTATTTTCCACTGAGCGTGGCAGCCTTGTTGGTTGGTTCCGTAGGCTTGCTCACCTGTCTGGAAACCCAACGCGTGTTGGCACCTCGGCGGAGCCAGGTCTTGTTCGCCTGTGTCGTCGGCGGATGTCTCTACTGGACGATATTTGCCTGGTTCACTCCTCACGTTCCACTTCCTGACCATACGAGCGTGCTTCCCGCTCGCTTTGATGGAATAATTAGCGAGCCTGTCCGTCACTCGCCGGGGCGGTTGACTGCCCTGGTAGAGGTCACGGTTATCGATGATCCGGCGTTTGCAGTCCCACTGCATCTGAAGCTCACTTGGCGCGATCCCGACCGCGATCTCCATCGAGGTTTACGAATTCGTGCCCGAACCCATCTCCATGCCCCGTCGGGGACCCTCAATCCAAGGGGATTCGACTATGCGGCCTACTTGGATGCACAGGGCGTTGACGCTGTTGGATCGGTGTCCGGAGCTGGTGCCGTGGAGGTGTTGGATGCTGAGCCGGGAACGGCGGCTCCATTCTTCTCGCCCTTGATCGAAGGATGGCGCAGTCGGGTTCGGTCGGCCGCGGAATCGCTTCCTCAGCCTAGCCGCGGCTTGTTTCTCAGCCTGACCATCGGTGAGCAGGGTTTCCTTGCACCGGAGGTCCGCGAGTGGTTCATGACCACTGGCACGGTCCATATTCTCTCCATCTCCGGATCACATCTTGGTCTCATCGCTCTGTTGTCGTTCGCGCTCATCAGGAGAGGATGTCTTTTCCTTCCTTCGATGATGTTGCTGGGACTTTCTCGATGGCTGACTCCCACTAGGCTGGCGGCGCTCCTGACCTTGCTGCCCGTAGTGGCCTATACGGTGCTGGCCGGAGCTGAAACGGCTACGATTCGTTCGTCGATCATGATCGCCGTCGGCCTCTGGACAGTGTGGCTCGGCGCGGCGCGTTACCTCCTTCATGCCCTTGCCGCTGCTGCTGGCCTCACATTGCTGGCGCATCCGCCTGCGCTGTACGACATCTCATTTCAACTGTCCTATATTTCGGTTTGGGTACTTGCCCTCGCAATTGAACGGGAAGTTCGTGAGGAGGAGCTGGCAGAACCTCCGTCGGTTACCGGACGGACGGTTTATTGGCTGCGGGAGTCCGTTCGACTCACGGCGTTGGTTTCCTTGGCGACCATGCCGCTTGTCGCGTGCTATTTCAATCAAGTGTCGTGGATGGGGCTTTTTGCCAATCTTCTGATGGTGCCTTTCGTGGGCTTTATTTTCTTGCCCATCAGTCTGCTCTCGGCCGTCTGGGTCATCATGGCGCACAGTAGTATGCTCCCTGGTGCTGGCGTGATTGATGCCCTTGGCCAAGGGCTGATTTCTGCGACTCATGCGCTGGCCGCTCTCCCGGGCGCGGAATGGTTTGTGGCCGCTCCGACCCTTCCGATGATATTGCTCTTCTATCTTCTCGGCTGGGCATTGATGACCGGCAGGCCTGCTGATGCCGCTCCGCTGTTGAAGGGCGCCATGCTGATGGGATTGCTGTGCATTGTGGCCTGGTGGCTGTGGTCTCCACGTCCGTTCAGCAGGGAGGGCCAGGTTCGCGTCACCTTCCTCGACGTCGGACAGGGAGATAGTACCGTCATCGAGTTGCCGGCGGGAGAGGTGATTCTCATCGATGGAGGCGCCACATATGAACGGTTCGATATGGGGCGCAGTGTGGTGGCTCCCTTTCTCTGGAATCGAGGGATTCGAAGGATCGACCATGTCATCGGCACCCATCCGCAAATCGACCATGTCGGAGGATTGGCTTGGATCTTAGCCCATGTGCAGGTCGAAAATTTCTGGACCAACGGGGTCGTACGGCACGAAGACTTCTGGCGCAAGATTGAAGAGGCCCTGGCGCAACAACACCTTCAGGCAAAGCGTGCGGTGGAAGGAGAATTGATTTCGACGGGAACTGATTGCCGCATGACGGTATTGAGTCCGCGCGCAAACCGAGAGTCATCGCCCGCCACGAAAAGCGAATCGCTCAATAATTTGTCGGTCGTCACTGAACTCAGCTGCGCCGATCGGCGCATGTTATTCACAGGAGACATCGAACGTG
>JBDTWG010000032.1:0-17891 GCA_040006855.1 Nitrospira sp. | reverse complement strand
TGGTGCGGTGATCGTCGCCGGTGGCGGAGCGAGTATACCCGTCAGGGGCTAGGAATTTCCGCGCCGATACATCCCAAGCCGATGCACCCGCGTAGAACAAATCAATGTGGGGGAAACGGCAGGGTATACCCTCAGCGAAAGCGCTGGAGTGAGAGGCGTATGCTCCATGAAGCCGAAGATCATCGGCTTCATGGAGCTACGGGGTTGGCTGTGAATCAGCCTTTCTTCTTCCCGCTCCGGGCGCTCACTGCTTTGGCGGATTTGCCATGAGAGACGGACCCGGCTGGCATAACTCGATTGCGCACCAGATAGGAGGCGATTTCAGGAAATCGCGTGCCGGCCGGCCCTGCTGGATTGCTGTCGGCATAGGAGCTGGCGGGATTGTTTTTGAACAGCCAGAGCTGCACGACACTCATGGGCATCATCGCAGTGGGGACCCCGGGGCTTCGAAACTTCATCATGCCCTGAGTCTGGACCAGGACTGAGCCGCTGCTGGTCGATGAATTCAGTGCGACGCCGCCCATCAATTCGATGAGAGTTTCCATCGCCACGTGATTGCTTTGAGGAAAGGGTACGACCTGCGAAATGCCATACTTTGTAATCCCGGCATGTTGGTGAAGCAGGCCGATTTCCTGGCCGGTGGCGTAGCGAAAGCCGTAGGTGGTGGTGTATCCGCCGACGCCGCCCAGGACGTCGAGGTAGGACAGATTGGCTGTCGCATTCAGGCTGAGCCATTCGAGGTTGGTCTCGGTGTCGAGCGTAATGAGATGGTCACCGGTCGCGGGAACAAGATTCTGTTGAACAAGAGCCATGTTGATACCTCCTACGGATTGTGGTGGCGTGGACGACTGTGCGACGTCTATTGCCAGGGTCTATGCGATTCATATGCCAATCCGTTTCAAGGCAATCCTTTCCTGATCATGTGACCATTCCGAGTGATGCACCTAGCTCTGACGCCAAGAGCAGAGAGTCCATCAAGAATGCGCAGCGTAATACAGATGATCTTGAACAGAACACATCGGGAGCGATATAGCGGGAATCTCTTTGTATACGATTCCGCCACGGTCCCATCAGCCATCAGCTCCTATGCGCTGCCCCATGCCGTCGGCCCTTCTTCGAAGTTCTGTAGGTCGCGGGAGAGATCTCCTGCACCGCGGCATTTTTTTTGAACCCTGTTTCTCCGGCGTGCTCGGTTCCTGGTTCAAACTTGTCCGGTAACACTCTTCTAACTCTGCCTGGCTGTGGGCCGTGGCTGTTTCACCAAACCATCGGATAACCGCTGCGTCGTGCCGCGTTGAATTGTTCAGCCGGGAAGCCGGCGCTCCATGAAGCCGATTCTATCCTGCTCCATGGAGCTGACAGGCTTGCCGTCGACGAGGCGGCCTTCTCCGCGTCATGGGCCTTCATCCCGATCAACAGAGTTGCCATGAAAAAACGTATCGATGGCCAAGAGTTACTTCTCGCCCACCCGAACATTACGGGGCGGAGCAGGGGCCACGTGATTGCGTACGAGATATGATGCTATCGCAGGATCCCGGTAGTCCTCCGGCGTCACTCCTTGAGGCAGATTGGGAAGAATATCCGTAGTTGCGTACGAACCTCCAGGATTGTTGATGAAGAACCAGAGTTGTCCCACCCCCGGGTGGCCGGGTGGTGGTGGAACCATGAAGATTCCCTGCGTCTGTATCGTGCCGGTTGCCGGATAATTCGTCGCGCCGCCCATCCAGTCGATGAGCTTCTTTATCGCTGTGGAATTGCTATCGGGGACAGGGACAGGCTGGTTGGGCGCAAATCTTGTGATTCCGGCATGGTTCCACAACGTTTGGACCTCGGCGCCGTTGGCGTAACGAAAGCCATAGGTGGTGGTGTAGCCCCCGGTGCCGTGCCGCACGTCCGAAATGGAAAGATTCACGGTTTGCCTGAGGCTCAACCATTCGAGGTTGGTATCGGTGTCGAACGTAATGAGCGAGTCACCGCTTGCAGGAACAAGATCCTGTTGCAACAGGGCCATGTTGTGCCTCCTATGAATATACGGGACGAGTCTGCTCCCGGCGTGCAGGCGGCGCAGATGTCAGTTCGTATCGAGAAAATGCTTTCCGGTCGCCTACTCTTCGACCATCTATAAGTGGTTGCGCTGTCACGACTGTGGGGACAGAGCAGCCTGGTAAACAAGCCCCGGTCTCAACCATCAACTCCTAGGCTCTTCGCGGCACGGTCCTTCCTTCTTCCAGATCCTGGAGATCGGCCCAACTGGTGAGATCGGTGCGTGAAGGATCGACGGCGTCCCGGTATTTGTTGAAAGAAGCCTGTTTCTCCGGCGTGGTGGGTCCGCGGCTGAGCATCCTGCGATTCCATTCTTCCAAGTCTGCCTGGCTGTGAGGCTTGGCGATGTGACGGAACCACTGCACGAAACCATCATCGGTTTGATTGTCCCTCACCGCCGCGGTGAACTGCTCGGCAGTCAGACCGGCGAACTCCATGAGCCGGTCGTCCATGGGGCAGGGGTAGATATAGTCGCCCTCGGTTTCCGCCAGCACGGCGCGGCATTTGTCGATCATGCGCGCGAGGTGCACATAACCTTCCAATGTGACGCGCATGCTGCGCGGAAACCTCGTGCGTAAGTCCATCAGGCCAGCAACTTGTGGTTCTCGAACGTCATGGTCCGGACCGTGACCTCGCCGTTTTCGTAGGAAATGATGCGTCTGGTCGCCGGGAGATCCGAGGTGCCGACTCGCACATGGGTGTCGGTAAAGCTTTCCACATTGCGCAGCTTTCCATCCTGCGGAGCGTAATAATACACGGTGTACTTCGTCGTCAGGTGTTTGTGATCCTGCGTCTGGCTGCTTTCTTCCACGTTGATCGTGAACGCGACATGCGGCATCTTGCGGTTGATCTGCGTGATGCGATCGTCCTTGATCCGATAGAAGGACTGCATGCCGTCTCCGTGAAGATCCAATCGCCTGCCCAGGGGATGGTCGGTACCAGCTTCCAGCGTGAGGCGATGTTTGCCGTCGGACTCCTCGAATTTGCGCGGCGCGCGGTGCACGGCGATCATGCCGATCTGCTCTTGCGCCCACTTCTGGATGGCTTCGTCGGGCAACTGGACCGTCACGTCTCGGGGGCCCTTGACCACGACCGTCCCGCGTACAAGGCTGCCGTTGGTATTGACCGTAAGGTCTGCGGAAAATCCTCGAAAGTCGGACTGCCATCGGGCGGTGCTTTCAAAGGCTCGTTGAAGGACCGCACGGGCTTGAGGATCGTCGGCGACCGTGGTGTCTGTGGTAGTTGGCGTAGGGGCTTGCATAGGGGACTCCTTTTCCTCGTCATGAAATCTCACATGGAATAGAAGGATTATAGAAGGCTTGGACACCTATCTACAACGGAAACGAGGGAGTTTTGAGCGACTGGTTCGAGTGCGCGTCCCCGGAATAATTTTCCCTCTGACGCCAGAGGTTTGGGTAGTACTGGCTAGGCCGAATCTGTTATACTGCGGGGCATTTCATCCGGCAATTTGACCTGTCAGTAGAGTGAGTCTCGGGCATTCCTTGAAAGGAGCGCTATGGAGCGGCGTGCGGCATCTCATACAGAAGAAGAAGAAATGAATCAGCGGCGACGGCTTTTGGGCTTGGCCCGTAAGGGTGATCCCAAAGCAATCAGCAAGCTGTTCGAATTGTATCAAGTGCGTGTCTTGAACGGTGACATGCTGAGTAAACTCAACAAGTCTTACTACAAAGCGGCAGCCGCGCAAGAACACAAAGATGCTCATGCGAGCACGAGGGCGGCGAAACCGCAAAAGTCCGCCCATGGTAGTCCGAAGGGCAGTCAGAAACCTGTTACGACTTCAGCCGCCCCTGCAGGTAAATCGAAAAGCGACAAGCCGGAGCCTCCGAAAAAACGAGCGAAATAAAAAGGGTCTGTGCCGAGATGACCGGCACAGACCACGTGCCCGTTCGCATATCAGGCTCATTGAACGCCGACGCGTAACCCTCCGCCTGCCAGTTTCTTCCCTATCTCTTCTGCGAGTTTTCGATCACCCGTATAGACAATGGCCTGGCCTTCATGATCGATCCGCCACGCCAGTTCGAACGCTCGGGATGAATTCATGCCCGGGACACTCTTGCACAATAGGGCGATGACTTGCTGGTACGTATGGCAGTCGCAATTGAATACGATGACCCTCGCTTCCAGGTCGTCGCCGATGCCCACGTTGGTCGTGTCGAGCGCTTCGGGGGTAAAGACAGGCGTTAGAGTGCTCATACGGTCATCTCGTCTGGTGAAGGCTGTACCGAGTGCGGGGTTGGCATGCCGACATATTCATTGACGAGGTCGAGGCCATCGCGCGCCAGGGTGTGGGTCAGAAGGGCAAGGTGGCTGTGAGAGTCGGTCACCGGCACGAGATCGTGTTGCCGGGCCAGACGAATGGTATAGACCTGCGCGGCGGCGGTTTTTAGCAGTGCGAGGCCATACTCGAACTCATAGGCCTCTTCTAGCGTGAGGGTTGGTCTGGCGAGGCCTTGCACCAGGGCAACAGTGCAGGGACTCTCGGCGCGGTTCGCTTCCAGGAGACGCAGCAATGCCGCCGGGCCCGGCACGAGCGCCTGGCCTATGCGCATCGCATGGGTGAGATCGAACAGGCCGCGTTGAAACCGTCGATCGTGTTGCATGGCTTCGTGGAACAGGCCGCGCCAGCGGAAATCGCCGAGATCCCGGTCGACGGCTGCCGTCGCAGCTTGGTCCAGCGGACCGCTGACGTTGTAGCCTTGCACCAGACGACCGGCTGTCACGAGAGTCGGGTGATCGTCTCCCATACGGTCCTGATACGCCATGGTGCCCATCAAGGGCGTGAGGCGGAGCGCCATGTAGTCACGAAAATGTATTGAATGATAGCGGGCTAGCAATGCCTCCAGGGTTCGCGGGGCACAGAGATGAAACGGGTAAAATAAGGCGTTGCGTGAGGGCATGGGGTTCATGAAGCGTACAATCGTCAGGAGAGGGGCGAATCGTTATGGGGCGTCATCTACCAGTTGTCCATATCGATGACTTCCGTCGCATCCCAGAGGTTCTTCAGCTCAGCGTCCGCAATGGCTTTCTCGCGGTCCGCGTCGGTGTCTTCTCCAAACCGTTTCGTTTTACCGGTTTCCTGTGCACTGTCCGAAGCATCGGGCTGTTCGACTGGTTGCCGTCGGCGACGTTTGCTGGGGTCCATATTGACTGGCATGGGTCTTCCTCCTGTCAGGCAATAAGTCTCCCCTCTGCCGGGGCCGGAAGTCAATGGGAAGGGACCTGTGATGATGAGTTTTCCAAACTCGCGAGCAGGGCCACTGCAACACTGTCCGCATAGCGTCGGCCGTGCGCGGTCAGCCGTACTCGTTGGCCCCTGCGCTCCAGGATTTCGTCCACAATCAACTTGTCCACCTTTTGAACAAGCCCTGAAAAGGCCAGAGCTCCCGTGTCCTCCAGTGAGACGCCGTCGGTCAGGCGGAGTCCGAACACCAGCCGTTCGCAGCTGTCCTCAGCCGGCGTGAGCAGTTCTGATTCCGACACCGGCAGAGCGTCGCTCAGCAGGGCCTGATTGTAAGCGGCCAAATTGCTCACGTTTCCAAAGCGCCTGCCTCCGACATACGATTGGGCACTGGGACCAAGGCCCAGATATTGCCCACCGGTCCAGTGGAGGCGGTTATGTCGACTCGCATACTCGGGTCGGCAGTAGTTTGAAATCTCATATCTGATATAGCCTGCCCGACTCAGCATCTCCTCGGCCAGGTCTTCCATCTCGTTCTGAAGTGTTTCGTCAGGGGCGGGGACGGTGCCCCGTTGAATGGCCGCCCGGAGTGCTGTGCCTTCTTCAATGGTTAAGGCATAGCAGGAGAGGTGTGTCGGGGCAAGGGCGATCGTATGTTGGAGCGAGGCCGCCCAACTCTCGATCGTTTGTCCGGGCAGGCCATACATAAGATCGAGATTGATATTGATAAAACCGGCCTCACGCGCCGCGGTGACGACCTCGACGGTGTTCAGGACGGAGCCTGGGCGGCCGACCCGATGCAGCTCGTCCTGGTCCATGGATTCTGCTCCAAAGCTGATCCGGGTGAAACCGGCTTCTCGCAGGCGCGAGAGCCCTTCGAACGTGACCGATTCCGGATGCGCTTCGACCGTAATCTCCGCATCGTGGGTGAGCCAGAACGTATCCTTTGCCGCGGACAACACCCCGCTCAATTGCTGGGGCGTGAGTGTTGTGGGCGTTCCGCCACCGAAGTAGATCGACTCCAACGGCTGCTCCCCAAAGGGACGTCGTGCGCCATAGAGCTGTATTTCGGTCACAAGCGACGACACGAATGTGTCGGCGGCGCGCGCCTGATGAATCTCGAGGTAGAAGGCGCAGAAGTGGCAGCGCTGATGACAGAAGGGAATATGCAGGTAGAGGCCGTGCCCGGTTGCCTGTCTCATCAACGCTCAGTCTTGTTGTGGTGGGGGAGAAAAGTCTCGAACCATGGCGACTTCAATTTCGTCCGCAGCAGCTATTCCGCGGTTTCGCACGTGGGCTTTCCAGGCCGGGTATTCGCGCAGGGTCTCGAACAGATGTTTGATCATCACGGGTTTGATCTGCAGCTCCCACTCGCGGAGCCACGCGTACTCATCATGAGGTCCCTCATAGTCATCGGGAAATTGAGCTTCGAGACTGATGCGAAACAGGAAAGATTTATCTTCAGACCACATGTGTGGACTCCCATCGGCTGATGATTGCGAAGTGGAACCGACCTTACTTATAATACTCGAAATTTCACGGAGTACAGCCCAATGCCCATATTCGAGTACGTGTGCCAGGAATGCAACCATCGTTTTGAGCTCATCGTGCAGGGCAACACGGTGCCGGCCTGTCCGGCCTGCCAGGCGACGACAGTGGATAAACAATTTTCAGCCTTCGGGGTGGGAGCGACCGGCGGCTGGCCCGTGACGTCCGGATCGGGTGGCGCTTGCGGCTCCTGCGGGGATCCACGCGGTCCGGGCTCCTGTTCCACAAACTGAGCTGTTCTGTAGGCTCATGATGGATGAACTCGAAGAACAGGCTCGCCGTGCAATCGGGACGCTCATGCAGTCAGATCCACTGATCAAGCTGCTGCAAGAAGTCAGGATAGGCCGAATGAAGGCGACTGATCCGGGGTTGCGGGCCGTCACCGAGTCTTGGGTGGGGGTCTATGCCCAGGTCTTGAAGTCTCAGCCGTTTCATCCTTCGGTGTTGGCTCGGCTGAATCCTGTGCCTCGGCTGGAAGTACTCGTTGAGGCAGGCGTGTTGTCATGGGACCATCCGGGTACCAGAGGCCTTCGCGAGTTGTTTCAACAGTTGGTGATCCCTGCCGCGCCATAACAGGACGCCTTGAGATGCGGTTCTGGATTGGCTCGGCCCTCCTGTTGCTGGTCTGGTGCGGGCCGGCGACGATCTTGGCAGAAACCCCGCTCGGTGTCCGGTCCCTGCACAAGGGGCTGGAAGCCGCGCTGACCACCCTTCCTCCTCATACCCATCTGCTTCTCGATCAGGCGGCGATTGAACAGTTTCTCGTGGAGTTGGACGAGAGGCCGCCCGATTGGCCCAAGGTCTATGGACAGGGACACCACGATCCCGACCATGATGAACGACTGTTTGCCCTAAACCGCGAACGTGATGCCCGACGCGAGGGCAAGGCCCCATTACAGTGGTTGATCACGTTTGTCTGGCTCGGCGAGCTGTCCCAGTTCGACGATCAGAGCGGGGGATTTCCTGTCGCATTGGGACCGAAGTTCAACCGGACTGCCTGGGGCGAAGTGCGCTTCAAGCACGAAGACCTGCCGGCGACGCTCGTGGCGCTAGCGGGCGAAGAAACGCTGCGTCTCAACAATCGATTGCGCCATGGTGAGCGTGTGGATGTCGATGTCCTCATGACGGGCCATCTCATTCAAGAGGAATCCCTGGTCTATGACTTTTCGCATGAAGAAGAGGGGCGGGGTCTCATCATGCCGGTGGTGCGCATTGAAGGTGTGGAGTTTGTCTTGAAGGGCTGGCCGGGCAGGCGCGAGTAGTCGCCACCTCACCAACACGAGGCGAGATCGCTACGGAGCCTGCTTCAGGTGGGGATAGGCTTGATGCATGCAGGAATCGCAGACGGCTTCGGTGACTTTCGAGCGAGCCTGCCGGCGCAGGTAGTCCTCAATGCGTTGCCAATAGGGCCCGTCGGCCTTCACGCGTTTACATTTGGCGCAAATGTGGATCGTGCCATGGAGCGCGGTGATCTGGGCGAATGCATGGTCAAGTTCCTTGGTGCGTTCCGTCAATTCCTGTTCGCGAATCTTCCTCGCATCGATTTCCTGTTTCAGGCTGAGGGCGTTCGCAGTGCGCGCAATCAATTCGGCCGGGATGACGGGTTTGCGAATGTAGTCCGTCGCGCCGGCAGTGTAGGCCGCCTGAATGTCCTCCGCCCCCGTATGCGCCGTGATGACAATGATCGGCAGGCCTTGCAGCTGTTCTTCCATACGAATCTGCCGGCAGGCCTCCAATCCATCGAGCTCGGGCATTTCTAAATCCATCAATACCAGATCGATGCCGCTCGTCAGCTTGCCTCGTTTGCCTATGCCCAACATCTTGAGCCCTTCTCGAGCCGTTCCCACCGGCAGCAGGGGACCGAATCCGGCGCTGTGAAGAATCGTCTGGAGCAGATCCCGTGCTTCTTGAAAGTCGTCGATGATGAGAATGCTCATGTCCGCCGCGCTCCTTCTTCGCGTCTCGTACGATCGGAGATCTAAGCCGCCTGGTCCAATTGGTGAAGGATGGCGGCCAGGTGGGCGATCTCGCCCTGAATGGCGATACAATCGCGCGACCGCGCCGACTCCTCAAGCCGTTGCCCGACTGCGCCGATGTCGGGGAACCCATAGGATCCTGCCACGCCCTTTATGCGATGCCCCATCGTCCGGATCGCCTCATAGTCCTGTTGCGCGACGGCCTCTTGCATCGCGCCAAGATCCTTGCGGCGATGTTCGAGGAACTGAGGACGACGTTGATGGATTTCCTGCGCGATGCGATCTGCGACGTCGAGTGCCATGCCGAGCTTCTGAGGCGCGGGATCGGGCGGCGGCACGGAGAGGTGATAGGTGTCCAAGGCGTCGAGCAACTGCGGCCTGCTGATGGGCTTGGTCAAGAACCCCGTGCAGCCCGCGGCCAGACACTGTTCCTCCGCTTCACGAAAGGCATTGGCGGTGAGGGCCAAGATAGGAGTCGGAGGATGTTGGTGCGACGATTCCCAAGCCCGAATCAATCGGGTGGCGGTGAAGCCGTCCATCCCGGGCATCTGCAAGTCAATGAGGACGATATCGAATCGATCGGCCTGAAATGCCGCGATCGCCTGCTCGCCGTCCGCCACGATGGTGACCCGATAGGGCGTGCCCTGAAAATAGAACCGCATCAATTCTTGCGATTCAGGGGAGTCCTCGGCCAACAATACATGCAGTCTCAATTCCGCGGGAAGGGAAGGCACCAGAGGCAGGGCGGTCTGCAACAATCGATTCGCACCGGCCCGTTCATGGGGATGTTCCGGAAGGGCGGCAATCGCGAGGGGAAGGTCCACGATGAACGTGCTGCCGCTTTCGGCGATGCTCTCGGCCCAGATGCGTCCGCCCATGAGACCTACCAGACGCTTGCAGATAGCCAGACCGAGACCGACCCCTCCGTGCTGGCGGCTGGACGCACTGTTGACTTGGGTGAAACGGTCAAAGATTCGGTCGAGCTGATCGGCAGGGATGCCGATGCCGCTGTCAATGACGGAGAACCGAACGCGAGAGGGTTTAGTCCCGGCATACGTCAGGGTGGCCCGCACGGTCACATGCCCCTGCTCCGTGAACTTGAGCGCATTGCTAATGAGATTCAGTAGAATTTGGTGCAAGCGAAAGGCATCGCCTTCGAGGCAGGGCGGCACATCCGGGTCGAGATGAAAGGTGAGGGTCAGGCCTTTCTCTTCCGCGCGGTGGGTTAAGAGCTGAACGGTGCGATCGATGAGCTGGCATACATCATAGGGGGCCTGCTCGAGTCGCGTCTGTCCGGCCTCGATGCGTGAAAAGTCCAACAGGTCCGTGACAAGACCCAGAAGTGTGTGGCTGGCTTTGGCGCACATCTCTGCATAGCGACGTTGAGGTGGCGTGAGTGTGGTGGTGAGGAGCAGATCGGTCGTGCCGCAAATTGCATTCAAGGGTGTCCTGATTTCGTGACTGATGTTGGCGAGGAAATCGCTCTTGGCCTGACTGGCTCCTTCGGCGGATTCCTGTGCCCGGCGGAGCGTCGATTCGAGCTGCTTCCGTTCTGTAATATCCCGGGCGAAGGCGCAAAAACTGATGGATCGTTCCATTCGGAGCGGCATGACGGTCAATTCGATGGGAAATTCACGACCGTCCTTGTGAACGGCGGTGACTTCGATGCGGCGGTTCAGGATCGGCCCGTCCCCCTTCGTCACAAAGCGTTCCAAGCCCTTGAGATGGGCTTCACGAAATGCCGGTGGAATGATGAGGTCGGAGAGCAGCACGCCCAACGCCTCTTCGCGCGTATACCCGAATGTCTGCTCGGCTTGAGGGTTCCAGGTCGTAATGATGCTTTGGGCGTCGATGGTGATGACGGCATCCAAGGCGCCGTGGAGCATGGTTCGCACGCGTTGCTCGTCCTCATTGCGGAGACGTCCTAGTTGCCGATGTTGATAGAGTAGGTAGGCGGTAATCCATAACCCGACGATACCGAAGGTACGATTGAAGAGGTCGGTGGTCACATCGTCGCTCGGAAGATGGGCCAGGACCTTAGCCGCAATCAGCAGGGTCCATCCTCCGACTGCACCCAAGAAGATACGCCGTGAATAGAGCCGCGAGACAGGAATGGCAAGCAAAAAGTACGGCAGCCATGTGGCGAAACCGAATTCAAACTGAAGGTCCGCAAAGAAGGTCAGCCCCGTCAGCATGACGAGGATGACGGAGGTGGTGGAGCGGGCGAGCTGCTTTTCCCTCAACATGGTTCCTGAGTGGTGCGCGTAGAGGTACTGAGGCGATGGATAAGGCTTACTTGGAGTATAACGGCGAGTGCGCTGGGCACCTAGTATCTCGTGAATTTCGACCAGCGCAGTATCAGGCAGGTCACGATGGGCGCATCGCGAGGGGAATGGCCATGAGCGAGTCTCGATTAGCTGTGCGAGAGGGCGGCGCTAGTAGGCATCGCGTGCGCACCGGAAGCCGGTTCCCGACGGACGGCTATCCATCGTGCCCCAGTCGCGATCGGTAGTACGTAGGCTGATGGCCGGCTTCAGCCAGGACCCGCCACGCATGGCCTTAATGGCACCACGTTCCGGGCCTTGAGGGTCGCTCACCGATGCCGTGCGGTAATAGTTGGGATTGTACCAATCCTGCACCCATTCGGCGGCATTCCCGGCCATGTCCAAGGCCCCATAGGGGCTCGCGCCGGACAGAAAGCTGCCGACCGGCAAGGTCAATATCTCGCCCTTGACACCCTTTTCTTTGGAGATCGTCGCTCCTGCTCCTGTGATCCAGAAGGCCTCCCATTCCGTACTGTTCGTAAACTCCACGGTTCGTTTGGCCCAAAAGCTGGCGCTATTGCTCTTCTCGAAGTCCCACTCGTTGCCCCAGGGGTATATTCGCCCATCGGTTCCTCGAGCCGCCTTTTCCCATTCTGCTTCGGTCGGGAGTCGTTTCCCGGCCCAGCGGCAGAATGCGACGGCATCCAGCCAACTCACATTCACGACGGGATGCTGTTCGATGCCGGGCAGTGGGGCATTGTGTTCCCACAACGTCGATGCCGGGGTGGCATTGGCAGGAGCCTGGTAGCCGGTCGTTTGGACGAACTGTTCATAGAGGGCATTCGTAGTTTCGTACCGATCGATCCAGAATGCACCCAGGTAGATCAGACGGAGCGGATGCTCATCCGGCAGGCCGTCGCTGTCGGCCGGTGTGCCCATCGTAAATTCGCCTGCCGGCATCAACACCATGTCATCAGGAGAAGGCGCGGCGAGAGCGGAGAGCTGATAACCGATGGTCACCAGGAGACAGAGCTGAATAAGAACCAGACGCACCGATCCCATATCGGTCACGGCCTTTTCAAGTTACAAGCTTTGGCGACGCTGTCACGGTATTTCATCCACAACGTGAGTCCCTGTGCGACACAAGCCAGGACGGCATTCTGTTGGCTCCTGGTTTCGGCATAGTTGACTACCATAGTGTAGGCGTCTTGGCGGTGTCCGGCTTCCACCTTTTGATGCGCGCGAATCAAATCCATGTGCTGCCTGTCGATGCCGTGGTGACGAATGAGGGGATGGGCGTCGAGATAGGCCTCAATCTCCGCGTCCGTTTTTGGTTTGGATGGTTCCTGAATCTCCTGGCGATCTTTGATGCTGCCCTCGACAAACACGGCCAAGGCAGCGGCGCCTACGACCCAATCGCGGCTGGCCGTGACCTTCTCCAGCCAGGTGCGGTATCGGGCGCTTGCAGGAAGAAGTGTGGCGGCCTGAAACCCTTCGCTGTCGAAGCCCAGCCCACGCATCATCTCGTTGAACAATTCAGGGTGGGACCGGCCGAAGGAAAGGCCACCGGTATCTTCTTCGTAAATATTTTCCGCCAACATCCGTCGGACGTCCGAAGGCGGGTTCTGGCCATGCACGCGGGCCAAGAACACGGGAAAGTCCCGAACGTAGACGAGAAATTCCTGTTGGTAGTGACGTTTCAGTTGGGCTTTCGTGATGCCGGGCCCCATGATGATCGGCCAAGCCCAGTGGTGCTTGCGGTCCATGACGGCCAACAGGCGCTCCAGAAATTGTGTTCGGGTCAGTCTCTTCTGTGCCATGTCTTGCCTTCTTTCTTTCTCACTGGCTACAATCAGCCACAGATCGTATGAAACCCATTACCATTCAGGACTCCGACCAGATTCTCAACTTCCTTGCCGAAGTCGCGTTGCGTGGCAAGGGGTTTACGACCGACTGCTTGCTGGACTATGTGTTGGACGAAGGTTTTACGGAACCGATCTATCTCAATGCCTCGGGTGAGGATCCGGATGCGTTCTACAAAGATCAGCCCCAGGCTTGGGCGATCTATCAGGTACGCGAGTGGAAGCGGGTCCTGACCGTGTCCGGCGGCCCCGGGAAGGACCGGCGTGTGCAGATTACCGAGACCCCCTAGTCCCTAGAGTTCAGGCTTGCGGCCTCGCCAAGAAGCGGAGACTGCGATCCGATCGCTCCACGCTTGCGACAGGTCTTTTTGCATCCAACGTGGTGCATGTCTCACGCAAGCGCCTCCCCAGGCGTGCCGGTATGTTTCCATCGCTCAGTGTAGTAACCATCCGACTTAATTGCAATGAATCGTGCACTGTCCACCGTCTGACAGGCCGGTTCCGGACAAGCCTGGCTCATCAGGCGCGATGAACCGTTCAGTGGGAGGGCGACAGTGATGCCGCGAAGGACCGGTCCCAGTTCTGCGAAGCTGGTGACCTTGTGCGAGCCAGGGGATGTCGGGGAGCTAGCGCTCATCAAGAGCCTGCTCGACGGCAGCGGCATCCTCTATACCGTGCATCATGAACACATCGGGGCCCTGTACCCGGGAGTGTCCCTGTTATGTAGCCGGGTGATGGTGGCGGAGGGAGACAAGCAGCGGGCTGAAATTCTTTTAAGCCGCCTCGCGCTTCAGATTCGTGAAGCCACTGAGGAGACGGAATGAGCGTCTGCTAGCCGGGATTATTCATGAATGCCGTCGCGAGGCGTTCGAGACTGAAGCCCGCCGAGGCTTCTCCCATGTAAGGCCGACGCAGGCGTACCAACAGGCCGCACGAGAAAAGCCCAGCCGGGCGAGAGGATCGGACGACGGAGCAGGTGTTCATGAATAGTCCGGGCTAGGGATGCCCCTTCGGCTTGACCATCTCAGGGGTCGCAGGAAGTGGCAAGCGCACATCCGATCCCGAAAAATGCCCGCCGATCAGCTTCCCTTCTTCAAAATACAGATAGCGGTGCTTCACGACTGCGGGACTTTCCCAATCCTCAAAAATCCATTCTTCGCGCCGCAGGCCGTCGCTGGTGTGCGTGACGTTCATCGTATTCGGAGAGCCCCAGGCTTCCAGGACCTGTTTGCGGTCCATGCCCACCATGACGCGATGGCTTTCGATGTGTTTGGAGAAGTCGGGGTCCAGCCAGCCGGGCACGAAGCGAAAGGCGATCAGGCTGACGAGGAATAGCGCCAGGAACGCATAGATAATGATCCGCACCGGCCGTTGGCGGATAAAGGGCGTGGGTTCCGCCTTCGGAGGCAAGGGGGTAACGGGAGTGGCAGTGGTTGTCTGATCAGTCACAAATATCCTTCCGTCAGCGAACTGTCGAGGTGAGCAGGCACAGGTTTGCATGCTAAACAATCGTTTTTCGGTCCGTCAAGGGACTCAAAAGGCTCATTACGGAACCAATGGCAGAGTCTTGACCTGTATTCCGACCTGCTATGCTTGAGCCAGGATAGGTGGACGAGCAACTGAGGAGCAACTATGGGGCAATCGTCCCGGGCTAAGAGTCGACGCGCGGCATGGCTAATGGCCTGGTTCTGCCTCATGTGGCATGGCGGGATTGCCGCGGAGGCGGGGAGCCTGTACGTGTATACGGATGCCCAGGGCCAAGCCGTACTGACCGATAATGTGCAGCAGGTGCCGGCTGAGTATCGCGGGCGCCTCAGGACCGTGACCAGCGAGGAGGCCCCGGCAGCCGGTGTGATGGCATCGGCCTCGGAACCGGCAGCGAGCAGCCCCTTGCCCACTTCGGGTGTGTTGCAGGAGATTCTTCACGCTGTTGCTCAGAAGGTCCATCCAATTAAAGGGCTCACTCCCCATCAGACTGCCGTGGTCATCGTGGCGGGTGCCTGTTGGATGGCGCTGCTGTCGCTGATGTTTCTCAGCTCTAATCCGGCCATCCGGATCCTCGCCAAATGCCTGCTGGTTCTGGTCAGCCTTGCTGCTGTCTACCAACTGGCTGTCGGGGGATTTCCCCCAGCCGAGACGGTTGCCGGCTCCGCTCCGCAGGCATCTGGACAAGCGATGGACAACATCATGGGTCACGTGAAAACGAAGACCGAGCAGAGTTATCGCTTACAAGACGAACGAACCACACGCCAACTGGATCAAGCCGAACAGCCAACCCCCTAACTGGACTAGTCTGCGTATTTTGGAACCGGGATTTTTTTGATTGCCGGTGGCGGTGGTGCCTGTTGGGCAAATGCTTTGGAATAGGGGTTGAGGATGGGATCATGCGTGTTGCGTTGGCGCATTTTGACGAGCGGGAGACTCTGGGTGCCGATCTCCATGCGATCAATAGGGGCCTTCGACGTCAATGGATCAGGTAACCCCTGTAGCGCGAACATCTGAAACGCGAGCGACCAGTCGAGCGCCTCTTTTCCCTTCTCCCTCACAATAAAGCGCGCGTCTGCCGAGGGAGTTCCGGTAAAGAACAACAACATGATGTTGGATCGAAAAACCGGCGCACTGTTGTCCTCAGACGGCTTGAACTCCGGGACAAGTGCGGGAATCCTGCTCAGCGGCACCGGGGGTGTGAATTCGATATCTACGAGCCGAACGAAGAGGGGGCGTTGCTCGCTCTGGTCGTTCCGATCGAACGTGTAGCTGAAGGAATACCGCACGTCGACGCCGTCACGTTTGAAGGTGTAGACATCTTCACCGTTTTCAGGCGAGACCACTTTCTTGAAGTACTGCTCCCAATCTCCGATCGGGTAGTAGGTGAAGACCCGCAGGGCGGACTTGCGGTCTCGCACGGCCTGCGGGAGCCCAAGTTTCTCGTGCAATTCGGTTTGCGTCAGGCCGAGGTATCCATCGTCAAAATAGGGACCGGCCCAGGTGAGATCACGCCCCGGCCACAGGAAGCCCGCGCAGAAGAAAATCGCGATGAGCAGGCGGGTGACTGTCTGATGCGCCATAGGTATCCACTCAGGCTCGAGCCAGACAACAGTGGGCATCGTATCGGCCAGGGTAGTCGATGTCAAGGTGCGGAACCAGCAAAGACTTGCTGTAAAAAGTCCGTTCCCGATATGATGGCCGTTCCTTTGCCAGTCATCGAAGCAGTGGGCCATAGACCTGACACTCGGTAACAGAAAGACATAGGTAGTCATGCCGGAAGCACATATTCGCGACTTACTGCGAGAGCACATCCTGATTTTAGATGGGGCCATGGGCACCATGATCCAGCGATATAAGCTGGACGAAGCCGCGTTTCGCGGAGAACGCTTTAAAGATTGGAAGAAGGATCTCAAGGGCCATAATGATCTCTTGAACGTCACCCAGCCGGCCATCATCGAGGAGATCCATCGGCAGTATTTCGAGGCCGGAGCGGATATCGTCGAGACGAATACGTTCAACTCGCAATCCGTGTCGCTGGCTGACTACGGTATGGACGAGCTTGGGTATGAGCTGTCCAAAGCCGGGGCCGAATGCGCCCGGCGTGCCATGGCACAGGTGCTGGCAAAACAGCCGGCAAGACGTTGCTTTGTCGCCGGTGCGATCGGCCCGACGACAAAGACCGCCTCAGTGTCGACAGATTCCAATGACGCGGCGGCGCGTGGCACGACCTATCCTGAATTGGTGCGTGCCTATGGCGACCAGGTGCGCGGCTTGCTGGATGGCGGCGTCGACCTCTTGCTGGTCGAGACGATCTTCGACACCTTGAATGCCAAGGCGGCCTTTTTTGCGATTCAGCAGCTGTTCGCCGAAGGGGCGCGGCAAGTGCCGATCATGGCCTCTGTGACCTTCATCCAAGCCGGAAGCAATCGTGGTTTTTCAGGGCAGACGGTCGAAGGGTTCTGGAATTCCATTTCGCATGTGCCTTTGCTCAGCGTGGGGATGAACTGCGCCCTGGGGCCGAAGGAAATGCGGCCGTTGATCGAAGAACTGTCGCAGATTGCGCCGATCTACGTGAGTAGCCATCCGAATGCCGGGTTACCCAATCCATTGCTCCCGACAGGATTTCCTGAGACACCCGACTCGCTGGCGCCACAGTTACGTGAATGGGCCGACAACGGCTGGCTGAACATTGTCGGTGGTTGTTGCGGGACAACACCGGACCATATCCGGGCGATCGCCGAGGCGGTGCGGGGGCTGCCTCCGCGGCAATCTTCCACAATTGAGCCGTATCTGCGACTCAGCGGTCTCGAAGCGTTGACCGTGCGGCCCGAGTCGAATTTCGTGAATATCGGTGAACGGACCAACATCACCGGATCACCGGCGTTTTCCAGGCTGATCCTGGCCGGCGATTATGATAAGGCCTTGACCGTAGCGCGTCAGCAGGCCGAAGGCGGCGCACAAATCATCGATATCAACATGGATGAGGGGATGCTGGATTCCAAGGCGGCCATGACAAAGTTCTTGCGTCTCCTGGCAGCGGAATCGGACATTGCCCGCGTGCCGATCATGGTGGACAGTTCGAAGTGGGAGGTCATCGAAACCGGCCTGCAGAACATGCAGGGCAAGGGCATCGTCAACTCCATCAGCTTGAAGGAAGGTGAGGCGAAATTTCTCGATCAGGCGCGACTCATTCGCCGCTATGGAGCAGCCATGGTGGTCATGGCCTTCGATGAGCGCGGACAGGCCGACTCGGTCGCTCGCCGCATCGAGATCTGCGAACGCTCGTACCGCCTGCTCACCGACCAAGTCGGCGTGCCGCCGCAGGACATTATTTTCGATCCGAACATCCTGACTGTCGCGACGGGACTCGACGAGCACAATAATTACGCGGTCGACTTCATTGAAGCGACGAGGTGGATCAAGCAGCATTTGCCGTTGGCCAAGGTCAGCGGCGGGGTCAGCAATATATCCTTCTCGTTTCGCGGCAATAATGTGGTGCGCGAAGCCATGC
>JBDTWG010000031.1:0-18064 GCA_040006855.1 Nitrospira sp. | reverse complement strand
GACTCATGCGAGGGAACGCTCCCAGAGACGCGACGAGGCACGCGGCAGGGACTCGGACGGGCGGCATTCGTCCAGTAGGATCATCGGGGGCATCCCGGCTGCGGTGCTCCAGTGTGCTAAGCCCTTACGTCCTGTGTCGCTCAGTCGTTCATTTTTTAACGCCATCGATGGCTGTTGCACGTCTTCCTGTGACGGCGCCGCCCTGCGGATCACACAGCGCCGCCTGTCTACAATCCCGGTAGGTCTGAGTCGCCTGGCACTGACAAAAAGTTCCCCCCATGTCATTGCAGCGGTGCCATCGGCGGCAATAATGTCGCGGTCCAAGACTTGGCGGCCTGCGGGTCGCTCGGCGCCGGTTTCGTGCATTTCTTTCCGCGCACGCCGTAGCTGATCGTGTTGGTGCGAATCGGACAGGTGCCGAACGGTGTCCCGAATTGCACGACGCCTTCAATGACGGTCAGGATGCTTTGGCCATCCTCCTGGACCTTGAGATTGAACTCCGTTTCTTTCACGGCAGCCGTCGCGACCGGTGTTTCCACTTCGAACGCCTTCGGCCCCTCTCCCGTGGTCTTGGCCCATACCTCTCCCTGGCTGAGCCGAAGAATCCAGGTTGTCGGTTTGTCTTTCTGCCACCGCGAAATGATTTTCAGGCTGGTCTCCTCGTTGAGCGCGACGTTGACGCCCTGCTTCAGTTGGATATAGGCCTGGCTCGACGCGTCAGTCTTCAAAAGGTCTCCGTCATACAGGGGGAGCGTCTTGCGGCCCTGCAGCTGCTCCTGCACACCGTCTCCACGAACGATGGTTAATGTGCCGATGGCGTTCACCGCCCAGCCGATCGGCGCGCTGGCAGCGCCTGCGAGCGATGCCATGCCAATGATCATGAATGTGACGAGCTTTGCACCGATGAAAGTAGATTTCTTCATGTAGTCCTCCATCCCCCACGGAATGCCCATTAGTCGATGTGGAATCTTCTTCATTGGCCATCTGTTTTTAGCCGGATGACCGCGTATCAGCGCGAGACCACTACCCGGATGGGCTTGCGTCCGACCGGGACGGTGGCGATGACCTGGCTCGTGCCGGTATCGATCACCCGCAGGTCGTTGCCTTTGTCGTGCGCGACGAACAATCGCGTGCCTTCGGGGTTGGCCCAGATTCCGTTCGGCCCTTCGCCCACGGCGATTTCATCAATGATCTTGAGGTTTTTCGGGTCGGCAGAAACGGCGAGCACTTTATTAAGCCCCCCGACCGTCACATAGACATTGGGGCCCTGAATCCCCTTATAGCCGAAGGCGATCTGTTGCGGCTTCGCGCCGACCTCCAATGTGCCGACGATGTCTTGCGTAGCTGGATCGATCACGTAGATGTCGGTTCCACCGGTATTGGTGCCCCACACGAACCCTTGCGGACCCACTACCAGGAAATGTGGGTTGGCCCCGACTGGGATGGACTTGACGATCTGGTGGGTAGCCGTGTCGATGATATTGACGGTTTTGTCCCCCGAGGTGCTCACATAGGCAAACTTGCCGTCATGCGAGAAGGTGAGGCCGGTCGGACCTTTGCCCGTCTGAATGGTACCCAGGATTCGAAACGTGTCCGTATCGATGATCGAGATGTTGTTATCGCCGATATTCGCGACCCAGGCCTGTTTGTTGTCGTTGGTCAATGCCACGACGTGACAACGTTGCCCCGTATAGATCGAAGCGATCGTCTCCATCGTGCCGGCATCCATGACCGACAGTCGGCCGCTGGCCAGGTTGGTGGCATAGACACGCCGCCCGTCCCGCGAGACCGCAATGTCATGGGTCGATTGATTCTTTGCATCAATGGTTCCTACCGGCGCGAATGTGCCGGCGTCGATGACGCTGACGTCGTTCGAACTTTCATTGGCGGTATAAATGCGCGAGGGAATTTCCACCGGTCCCTTGGGAACCTCGACTTCCGCACAACCGGACATTGCCGAGACATTGCCGATTAACACGAGTAAGAAAAAGAATGATGAACGCTGCATATAATGGCCTCCTTGCTTCGAACCCGCTACGGACCCTGCTCAATACAATGGGAGCGGGGCTACCTCACCTGCCCCAGCACCAGTTGTCCTTCCACTTCGCCCTTCTTGATCGGATGCTGATTCTGGCCGGTCACTTCCGGCACTTTCTTCGAAACATAACTGTAGGCCTCGTCCACGGTAATGATCCCGTCATGATCGGTGTCGGCGCTGCCGCGCAACCCTTCGAGGAGGTAGTAGGTAAAGACGCCGTGACCAAGGTCCTCCCGCTCTTCGCTGACCTCACTGGCTTTGCTCGCACTCAAGACGATGCGTCCCTTGCCTTTCGATAATCGATTTAAGAAGGTTTCGGAGACGATGGCACGGCGCGAGGCGGTGGCAAAGGTGCGTCCGGCGGTGGCGCCGCTATAACAGGAATCACTGATGAAGATGACACGCTCCGGCGCCAATCGGTTGAATATCGTTTCAACCTCCCGCATCGGCAGGCCGGTCGTATAGAGGTCCTTGGGGTCGGCATCATAAGGCACGATATATTTCTCCAGACCGTCGTCATCCGAGGCCGAGGCATCGGCTTCGGGAGCCCCATGTCCCGCGTAATAAATGATGACGGTGTCTTTTTCGGCTGCCTTGCGTTTCAATTCCGTGCCCAGGGTTCGCTTCAAATTGGTCAACGTGGCCTGCTCGTTAAGCAAGAGCGTAATCTGTTCCGTCGGAATGCCCACATTGCGCGTGAGGTATTCATTGAAGGCCAGGGCGTCCAGGTCCGCATAACGGAGCGGATGTACCGTTTTATATTTGGAGATGCCGATGACGACTGCCCAGACCTTTCCGCGATCCATGTTTCGCACGACTGTGATGAGACGTTGCGCGGAGAGGTTGTCGCGGTCGATCGCGGAAACAAGAATTTCGTTTTTGCCTTCTCGAAGCATCAGCCGTTCGGAGAATTCCAGATTGGGTTGGGAGGTCGGAGCGTCCGGTCTGACGGCAATCCCGCGCGCATCACGCTGGGTCAACAGTTGCCCGTTCACGCGAATTTCGACACGGGCGATACCTCGCTCGCTCGCGGCGGCGCCTGCCAGTAAGATTCTTTCCGCGGTGACCTCAGCGCCGTCGGACGGCGAAGCCAGGGCAATCACAGGCGGCGCGTTTTGAAAGAGCTTCACCACGGGCGCGCCGACAATCGCTGGGATCGGCATGTCGCCCTTGGGCGATTCGGCTGCCTCTCGTGCGTCGCGTTTGGCGATCCAGCCGGTCTCTTTGGGAGAAATCTGGACGCGCCACCATTCACTCAATTCGCCCGTGACGGCGAGGGCTTGATCCTTGGCGGCCGACGCGATCACCGATGTTTCCGATCCGGCGCCGCTGTGGATTTTCGCCGATGGCTCGCTCACGCCCACGATCTTGTTCGTGACCACCACTTGCGGCGAGGGACGATGGTCAATCGCCAGTTTCAGCGTTTCGTCCAGGGTGACATTCATCCCGCGTTCGCGAATGAAGAGCCGCAGCGGCAGGTCTTCGGCTTTGGTATCCCGAGCGACGAACAGGTTCACGCGGGCCGTCTTGGTTTCGTCCGGTTTGAGCGGGCCGAAGTCAAGCAAATTTTGGCTGAGGCGAAAATCGCGAGAGGGGGGAAGGGAAAGGTCGATGGTGGTGTGCTGAGCCAAGACCGGGCCGACATTCTTGATCGTCACCAACAGGTCGATGGCTTCGCCGGTTTGAATCCGTCCGTCGCCGTTCCCAACCGATTGTCCTGTCCCGTCATCCAGCAGTTGATGCGTATAGGCAAACCGAGGTCGTGGTTGCCCCTTGACGGCGAGCACAGCTTGCAGCGAGGTGGGAATGAAGCCGTTGTACTCCTCGAACTCCAGCGAGAGTGGAATGGCGCCGTCCGGTCGATCGGCCGGCAGCGGCAGGGTCACGGAGTCATCCTGGGTCTGGCCCGGTTCCAGTTTCCCCATATAGAAATGGAGCCCATTTAACGCCGGATCTTCGCTCTTGGTGGTAGCCTGGAATCGGTAAAGCGGACCTTTTCCCTTGTTGGTCACCGTGAGCGTCAGGGTGACCGGTTGGCCGGCGGTAAGGTCCACAGGACGAATCGAGAGTTCGGCCTCCGCCAAAGGCGGTGGCGAGGGAGCGACACCGATTTCGTTGCCGCGACGAGCGACCTTATCTGCGAGGCCGGCCGTGATGACGGTCGAGGTGGTCGGTTGGATGCGGGCTGTTTTGTCCCGTCCGCCGCTGGCGACCATGGTGCCGTCGGGAGAGAGGGCAATCGCACGCACCGGACCCTTGTGTCCTGTCAGGGCGTAACGCTCGCGCCCCGACACCACGTCCCAGATGCGAACGGTGCCATCGGCGCCGACCGAAGCCAGCGAGCGGCCGTCGGCCGTGAAGGCGACGCCGAAGACCTCGCCTTTGTGACCGGTGAGGGTCAGGCGCTCCTGGCTGGTCTCCATGTCCCACAGGCGAATGGTACCGTCAGCGGAGGCGCTCGCCAGTAAGCGACCGCCGGAGGCAAATGCGACCGCATGCACTGCTCCCCCATGACCGGTCAGGGTGCCGCGCTGGCGGGAGGTGGCGAGGTCCCAAAGGTGAATCTGCATGTCACTGTTTCCGGTTGCGACCGTCCTGCCATCGGGTGAAAAGGCGATGCTATAGACGACGCCGAATTGGCCGCGGACCGATCGCAGTTCCTTGCCGCTCGCACTGTCCCAAAACCGGAGGCTGCTGTCGTTGCCGCCGGTCGCCAAGGTTTTGCCGTCGGCGGAAAAGGTCACGGCCCGCACCGCTCCAAAATTGGACGTCACGGCCCGGACCTCCTGGCCCGAGGCGATGTCCCAGATTCGAATCGATGTGTCGGCGCTGCCGGAGGCCAAGAGTGTTCCATTCGGGGAGAAGGCCAGCGCATGGACGGCTCCCAAATGGCCGCGGAGTACCTTGAGATCCCGGCCGCTTTCTGGGTCCCAGAGCCGGATGGTCTGGTCGGTGCCGGCTGTGGCCAATAGATGGCCGTTAGGCGAATAGGCGATGCTGAGAATGTCGCTGGCGTGACCGCTCAGGAGACGCGGTGCCGTATCGGGAGAACTTGCGGAGGTGAGACGCGCGAGCGTGAAGAACCACAGGAGCGCACTGACAGCCAACAGTTTCCCGCGCATGGGGTCTATCCTTTTCCGAACTGGGTGCCGGCCTGCATCACGGTTCGGATCAGATCTGGAGAGGGAGTCAGTCTGCTGCACGCCCTGTACGGTCTGTCGGGCTCCGGAGCCTCCGGGTTCAACTGTTCGCAAGCGACGATAGTGTATTTTTCGCGGTTCCTGCTTGTCAATCGAAACGAAGGGCGACCCATCTGAATACACGTATTGGCTGAGATTGTCCTTGCACCGTCAGTGGGACTTCCCATAGACTCACGGGTCAACGTTTGACTTGATGGAATAAAGTGGCGGCAGGCGTGGCTTTGCGCAGCTTCTCTTCTTCCACCTCGTCCGCCTGATCGGCATAGTTCTTAACGTCCCGCGTCTGACTCCAGCCATCCGTTTTCGGGCCAGTACCGTATCCCTAACCATTCCATCCAGACACCGGGCAAGCCCCACAGAATCGGATAAGGATTCGCGCCTTTGCTCGTGATGTTCTTCGCGTCTCACACTTGTCCGGAATCGTTCGGATGAAGATGTTCTTGAGCGCTGTTGGATTCTCCCGCCCGATCGTATGGGCATCACATCCCGGGATGGCGCAGGCGGAAGTGGCGGGAGGGTGACCTATCTCCACGCCACAACGCCCGGACGGGCGATACAACATCATATGTGAAAATGAGAAAGCTCAGTTTGCTGGGTCGGTGGGAAGTTTGACGAGTCTGATAATTTTTCCTGCTTCGTTGAGCTCGTAGGTCACGTGGTCGCCTATGGCAATATTCTGCAACAAGCGCCGGTCGACTGTTGCAAAGAGGCGTGATTCTCCGCTCGGCATGCGCAGCGTCACGGAAGATGACTCCTGATCAATGGAAACAACGGTACCGCCGAGGAGCAGAACTTCTGCGGAGCTTTCGGTCGCAGCGATCCCTGTCACAGACCAGCACAGGGTGAACAGCATGAAAAAGAGGAGCGGCGCGTTCATATCCCTTACTATACCGAGGGGCCGTCACCTGTCAAAGCCAGGATTATTCCTCTAGGGAATGAAACAACCGCGTCCTTCAACAACCGATCCCCGTCTTGGATTTTACGGTTGCGCTACCCCTGCCATCACTTTATGTTGAAAGGCCTAGGCAGGACACAAATGAACGGTACGAGCCATGATATAGCCGCCGTCCTCACATTGAACGCGGGATCGTCCAGCGTGAAGTGGGCCCTGTTTCGTGCTGGTTCACCGCCGGTACGGCTGGCCACAGGAAAACTCGAGCGGATCGGTCTTCCGGATGGAATTCTCACCGTCACCGATGTGGCGACCGGGCAGAGCGATCGACGGACCACTCAGGTGGCCGACCACGCCGCGGCTGTGCAGGTGCTCATCGAGCAGCTCGCACAGAGCGGCAAGGGATTGTCGATGCAGGCGATCGGCCATCGGGTCGTGCACGGCGGCAGCCGTTATGCAGACCCTGTTGTGGTGTCGTCGGAGGTGCTGGATGAACTGCACCGGCTCAGCCCGTATGACCCGGAACATCTCCCGGCCGAAATCACTCTGATCGAAGCCTTCGGGAAACAGTATCCGCAGGTGCCTCAAGTAGCCTGTTTCGATACGGGATTCCATCAACAATTGCCGCGGGTCGCGCGCGTCCTGGCCATCCCGCGCCGATATGAAAAACTCGGGGTGAGGCGCTACGGATTTCATGGTTTGTCCTATGCCTATCTCATGGAAGAATTGAAACGAGTAGCTGGTGCTGATGTCGCGCGGGGCCGGGTGATTATCGCGCATTTGGGCAATGGAGCCAGCATGGCAGCGGTGCGAGACGGAAAGAGTCTCGATACGACGATGGGGTTCACCCCTGCCTCGGGCCTTCCGATGAGCACGCGGTCGGGTGACCTGGATCCTGGACTCTTTTCCTATTTGTCCAGGACCGAAGGCATGACGGCTGAACAGTTTCAGGACTTGGTGAATGCCCGTTCAGGCTTGCTGGGCCTGTCGGAGATCAGTCCGGACATGCGGGACTTGTTGGAACAGGAAGGCCGGGATGCGCGGGCGGCTGAGGCCGTCGCTCTATTTTGTTATCAAGGGAAAAAATGGATCGGGGCCTATGCGGCGGCGCTCGGCGGCCTCGACCAGCTCCTGTTCAGCGGTGGAATCGGCGAACATGCTCCAGCTGTACGAGCCCGCATGTGCGAGGGCTTGGAGTTTCTTGGCATCCGGTTGGATCCGGGCCGCAACGAAGCCGACGCTGCCGTCATTTCCATTCCGGAGAGCAGGGTGACGGTGCGAGTCATGCATACCGATGAAGAAATCCAGATTGCGCAATCGGTCTGCCGGCTGCTGGCATTCGATTCACACCAATAAAAGAACGGACGGTCGCCCCGACCTAGGGTGGGCGATGCGTGACGGAATACCTGAACCTGAAAGAGGGACCTCATGAACGAAATGAACAAGCCGGCGAATCAACCACTCAGTCCCGAGATGGTTCAGCGCATCCATGCCTACTGGCGGGCGGCAAATTATTTATCCGTCGGACAGATTTATTTATTTGATAACCCGCTGCTGAAGCAGCCGTTGAAGCGGGAGCACATCAAGCCGCGCCTCCTCGGCCATTGGGGGACCACGCCGGGACTGAATTTTATCTATGTCCACCTCAATCGCATCATCAAAGAGCAGGATCTTCGGGTGTTGTATATCACCGGTCCCGGGCATGGGGGGCCGGGGATTGTGGCCAATGTCTATCTTGAGGGAACCTATAGCGAGGTCTATCCGAATATCTCGCAGGATGAAGTGGGAATGCAGCGGCTCTTTAAACAGTTCTCCTTTCCCGGCGGTATTCCCAGCCATGTCGCACCGGAAACACCGGGATCCATCAATGAGGGTGGCGAACTAGGCTATTCCCTGGCCCATGCCTATGGAGCGGCCTTCGACCATCCCGACCTGCTCGTGGCCTGCGTGATCGGGGACGGGGAGGCCGAAACCGGTCCGCTCGCCGGAAGCTGGCATGGGAACAAATTTTTGAATCCCGTCCGTGATGGCGCCGTGCTGCCGATTCTGCATCTGAACGGGTACAAGATCGCCGGTCCGACCGTATTGGCGCGCATGCCGCCGGACGAACTCGAATCGTTGCTGATCGGGTACGGCCATCAGCCATTCTTTGTCGAAGGCGACGATCCTGAAGAGATGCATCAACTCATGGCGTCCACGCTGGACGACATCACCGCGACGATCCGGCGCATCCAGCAGGAGGCCAGATCGAAGGGACTGACCAGCCGGCCGCGCTGGCCCATGATGGTGTTACGGACGCCGAAAGGATGGACCGGGCCGAAGGAAGTGGACCGCAAGCCGGTGGAGGGGAGTTTTCGTTCCCATCAAGTTCCGATGGGAGACATGGACCGGCCCGAGCATGTGCAGCTCTTGGAAGAGTGGATGAAGAGCTACAAGCCGGAAGAACTCTTCGACGACACGGGGAAGTTGGTTGCGGATCTCGCCGCCCTGGCACCGATGGGTGAGCGCCGCATGGGCGCGATTCCTTGCTCGAACGGCGGCAGTCTTCTTCGTGATCTCCGGATGCCGGATTTTCGGGAGTATGCGGTGCCGGTGACGAAACCCGGTGCAGAGCATGCCGAGGCGACGAGGGTTCAGGGATTATTTCTGCGCGATGTGCTGAAAACGAACCTCACCAACTTTAGGATTTTCGGTCCTGACGAAACCGCGTCGAATCGGTGGACGCCGGTGTTTGAGGTCACCGATCGCTGTTCCATGGAAGAGATTCTCAAGACCGACGAACATGTCGCTCCCGATGGGCGGGTCATGGAGATATTGAGCGAACATCTGTGCCAGGGATGGCTCGAAGGGTATCTGTTGACGGGGCGTCACGGTTTTATGAACTGCTATGAAGCGTTCATTCACATCGTGGACTCGATGTTTAATCAACATGCGAAATGGCTCAAGACCTCGCGAGAAATTCCTTGGCGACGGCCGGTCGCCTCCTTGAATTATCTTCTGACGTCGCATGTGTGGCGGCAGGACCACAACGGGTTCAGCCATCAGGACCCGGGGTTCATCGATCATGTGGTGAATAAAAAAGCCGAAGTCATTCGTGTCTACTTGCCGCCCGATGCGAACACGCTGCTGTCCGTGACCGATCACTGCCTGCGTAGTCGCGATTACGTCAATGTGGTCGTGGCGGGCAAACAGCCGTCGCCGCAGTGGCTGGACATGGACTCGGCCGTTCTGCACTGCACGGCCGGCATCGGAATTTGGGAATGGGCCAGCAACGACCGCGGCAGCGAGCCTGACGTGGTGATGGCCTGTTGCGGCGATGTGCCGACGATGGAAACCCTGGCGGCGGTGGAAATTTTGCGCAATGCGCTTCCCAATTTGAAAGTGCGTGTCATCAATATCGTCGATCTCATGAAGCTGCAGCCAACGAATGAGCATCCGCACGGGCTGTCCGACAAAGAGTTTGATGCCCTCTTCACGACCGACAAGCCGATCATCTTCGCCTTCCATGGCTATCCCTGGTTGATTCACCGGCTGACGTACCGGCGGACAAATCACGACAACATGCACGTGCGCGGCTATAAGGAAGAAGGCACCACGACCACGCCATTCGACATGGTGGTGCTGAACGATCTGGACCGTTTCCATCTCGTGTCCGATGTCGTGGATCGCGTGCCGCAACTCGGCGCCCGTGCCGCCTATCTTAAGCAGGATATGCGTGACAAGCGCATTCAGCACAAGCAGTACATCATGACGCATGGCACGGACATGCCCGAGATCCGCAACTGGAAGTGGAGCGGCAAGCGCTAGAGGAGCGGCATGACGTCTTCGACCATGGTGGTGCTGTTCGATGTGGACAATACGTTGTTGGACAATGATCGTGTCACCACCGATCTGAAACAGCATTTGGAGAAGGAAGTCGGTCCTCAACGTGAGCAGCTGTATTGGGCCATTTTCGAGCAACTTCGTGAAGAATTGGGATACGTCGACTATCTGGGCGCGCTGCAACGCTATCGTCTCCGATATCCTCGCGATCCCCACCTCCTGACGGTGTCGCGATTCCTCGTGAACTATCCCTTTGCCGAGCGGCTCTTCCCGCAGGCACTGGAGGTGGTGCACCATGTCAGCCAATGGAGCCGGGCCGTCATTTTGTCGGATGGCGATGTCGTATTTCAGCCCCGCAAGATTGAACGGTCTGGGCTCTTCGAAGCCGTCCAGGAACGCGTGCTCATCTATATTCATAAAGAGCAGGAATTGGAGGACGTGGAACAGCGATATCCCGCCGACCACTACGTGCTCGTGGACGATAAGGTGCGAATTCTTAGTGCGGTGAAAACGTATTGGGGTAGTCGGGTAACCACCGTCTTCCCACGCCAGGGGCACTATGCCTGGGATCCCGAAGCATTGCGTACCTATCCCGCTCCCGACCTTTCGGTTGAGCGCATCGCGGACCTCCTCACTGTCGATCGGTCCACACTGCTCGCTGCGTCGCGCGCATCCTGACTCCATAGTCGTTCCGATCTATCCTGTTCAACGACTCGGATTCTGCCGAGTCTGGCTGAATCGTCAGGCCGGGAAAGGGACCCGCCAACCCGGGCACTTGAGCCGCGGTGCAATCCTGTGGCACTGTCATGGGTGTGCAGGCGATGGATGGGTGGCTGAACAGGGGATTGTTTGAGTGCCTGCTTGCTATATGTGAGGCCGAAGACCTCTCATTGAACCGGAATGATGATGAACGATCGCCAGAACCTACAGAGACCTGAACCTGAAATTGTGCGGCACCGCGCATTGCTGGAAGTGTCGAAGGCAATCGCTGCGCATCGGGATCTGCATGATCTGTTTCGTGACCTCGCAGAGCGTCTTCCGCAGGTCGTCGAGGTAAATTTTGTCGCCCTCTCCCTGCACGATCTCGAGCGCAATCTGATGAAACTCCATACGCTGCAGGCCAATGTGCCGGCGGACATCATCGGCGGCCATGAGGAGCCGGTGGAAGAAACGCCCACCGGATTCGTGTGGCAAACCCAACAGCCGCTCATTATTCAGGACCTGGACGGAGAGCAGCGCTGGCCAATGGTGACGTCACGCATGCAAGAGGACGGGATTCGGTCCCTCTGCATCGTGCCCCTGACCACAGCGCTCCGCCGGCTGGGCACGATGGGGTTTGCGAGTTTGCGGCAGCAGGCCTATGGGGACACCGATGGCGAATTCCTTCAACAGGTCGGCAAACAGGTTGCGGTGGCGGTCGACAATGTCCTCCATCATCAAGACCTCACGCGCGATCGGGACCGGTTGCGGTTGCTCCTGGAAGTGTCCGAGTCCATTGCGTCCCATCGCGACGTGGACGAATTATTGCGCGATCTGGCGCAGCGGCTGCCGCACATCGTTCCATTCGATTACATCAACGTGGTGCTGCATGACCCTGTTCGCCACGTCATGCGGCTGTGCTTTTTGGTGACATCTGAACCGGCCACCATCAGCCCCGGTCTTGAAACGCCGGTGAATGAATCTCCCGGCGGACTCGTGTGGGCCACACAAGAGCCCTTGATCGTGAATGACATTGCGCAGGAGCCTCGCTGGCCGGCATTGATGTCGATGTTCCGCGACAATGGCGTGCAGTCGTTCTGCGTCGTGCCACTGACGACGGCGCAACGCCGCCTCGGCGCCATGGGATTCGGAAGTCTCCAACCGCGACAGTATCAACCGGCCGAGATCGACTTTATGCGTCAGGTGGCGAATCAGGTGGCCGTGGCCGTGGACAATGCGCTGAACGCCGAGTCCGCGCTGGCCGCCCAAAAGCAGCTGGCTTATGAGCGTGATCGCCAACGGATGCTGCTGGAGGTCAACAATGCGGTGGTGTCCCATCTGGACTTGAGCGCGGTCTTTGCCGCTGTCAGTGATTGTTTGCGCACCGTCATTCAGCACGACGGCTCGAGTTTGGTGCTCTATGACGCGAAGACCCAACGCTGCCGCGTGCATGCCTTGCACTTTACTGAGAAGCGTTCGGTGATCGAAGATTGTGACGGGAATGCCCTCGTCCCTTCTCCCTCCGGTATTGCCATCACGACCAGGCAGCCGGCTGTGTTTCGAGAGCAGGACTTGCAGGACATGGCATCGACATCGCCGATGGCCAAGTGCCTGCTGGCCGAAGGCGTGAAATCGTTGTGCTGCATGCCGCTGCTCTCTCATAACCAGGCATTGGGGGCACTGAATGTGGGAAGACAGCGCGACGATGCGTTTGTGCCGGAGGATGTCGAATTGTTGAATCAAGTGGCACAGCAGATCGCGATCGCGGTCGAAAACGGCCTGGCCTACCGGGAAATCGCGGATCTCAAGGAAAAGCTCAGCAAGGAAAAACTGTATCTCGAAGAAGAGATCAAAACCGAATACGACTTCGAGGACATTATCGGAAGCAGTGCCGCGCTCAAGCGGGTGTTGAAGCAGGTTGAGATCGTCGCGCCGACCGACTCAACGGTCTTGATTCTCGGTGAAACCGGAACGGGCAAAGAGTTGTTGGCGCGCGCCATTCACGATCGCAGCAGCCGCCGGGAACGAACCATGGTCAAATTGAACTGTGCGGCGATTCCGACCGGCCTTCTGGAAAGCGAATTGTTCGGCCATGAGCGCGGCGCCTTCACCGGAGCCATCGCGCAAAAAGTCGGCCGCTTCGAGCTTGCGGACGGTGGGACGCTGTTCCTGGATGAGGTCGGCGATATTCCTCTGGAGCTGCAGTCCAAATTGTTGCGCGTGCTGCAGGAACAGGAGTTTGAGCGATTGGGAGGCACGCGAACGATCAAGGTGAACATTCGTTTGCTGGCGGCCACAAACCGCAATCTGGCGCAGATGGTCGCCGAAAAAGAATTTCGCAGCGATTTGTATTATCGGCTCAATGTGTTTCCGTTAACGATTCCGGCGCTTCGCGAGCGCCGAGAAGACATTCCTTCGTTGGTTCGATATTTTGCCCAGAAGTTCGCCCGGCGGATGAAGAAAACGATCGATTCGATCTCCACCGACGGGATGGCGGCATTGGCGCAGTATGACTGGCCTGGCAACGTCCGGGAATTGGAGAATGTGATCGAGCGAGCCACAATTCTTTCGCAAGGAGGAGAGCTGCAGATGGCGTTGGAAAAGCTCTCGCCCAAAACGAGTCCGGAAATTCCGTCCGTGAGCACGCTGGAAGTGGCCGAGCGCGCCCATATCATGCGAGCGCTTCAAGCTGCCCATTGGATCATCGGCGGGCCTCACGGCGCAGCCTCCAAACTTGGAATGAAGCGAACCACCCTTCAATCGAGAATGCAGAAGCTCAGCATCGTTCGTCCGTCCTAGCCGTCATTGGTCCCGCCTGCGAATGGCCCCCTCTCCCGCGTCGTGATCCCGGCGGCGCACATCCGAGCATGCGTGACAGTAGGCCGGTTCGCCAGCGCGCGGGAGCTCCCTGCTCTGCCTGACGACTCGTGAAGTGCTTGACGACGCACGGGGAAACTAGTAGTACTAGAATAGTTTCCAGGGTACCCATGAAGACATCTAGGCATCGTCTGAGGCAGCCGCACCAGCCCGAGGGCCGTTCCACGGCTGAACGGATCGTGGCTTCAGCGAGGCAACATTTCCTGAGCCACGGTTTCCGTCATGTGACGATGGACGATTTGGCGCGCGAGCTCGGGATGAGCAAGAAAACCCTCTATGCCGCCTTCCCAAGCAAGGTCGTCTTGCTCGAAGCCGTGCTCGTGGATAAGTTCCGTCAGGTGGAGCAAGACCTCGATAACATCACCTCACACTGCTCGTCGGATGTGTTGGCGGCACTGCAGCAACTGCTGGCTTGTATGCAACAGCACACCGAGGAGATTAAGCCGCCGTTCGTGCGCGATATGCAGCGTGAGTCGCCGGAGACATTCCAAATGGTGGAAGTCCGACGGAGGGCTGTCATCCAGCGTCATTTCGGAAAGCTGCTCACTGAGGGACGGAAGGCCGGGATTATTCGCAAGGATATTCCGACTGACTTAATCCTTGAGATTCTGCTGAGCGCCGTCCAGGCCATTATGAATCCACCTAAAATTGCGGAATGGGGCCTCACTCCGAAGAGCGGGTATTCCGCTATCGTGACGGTCATATTGGAAGGCGTGATGACCGATCGTGCTCGAGCGACCATATGAACGCGTGGCGGAAAACCAATCGACAGAGGAAGGCTTGCCTTGCCGGGATTGGCTGGTTGTTCTGGATCCTGGCGAGCTGTACCAATCAGGAACGCGACCGCTTGCAGGGGTACGTGGAAGGAGAGTTTGTCTATATCGCGGCCCCGTTCGCAGGCGCGCTGGAGTCGCTTCAGGTGCAGCGCGGAGCCCAGGTCCAATCGGGTGACCCATTGTTCTGGTTGGACAGCACATCGGAGAAGTCCGTCCGGGACGAGGCCGAGCGCAAACTGGCGCAAGCGCGAGCCACATGGGCAGACGTCAAAAAAGGCAAACGTCCCTCAGAAATTGAAGCGCTGCAGGCGCAACTCAAGCAAATACGCGCGGCGTACGCCCTTTCAGAACGAGAATTCACAAGGCAGCAAGGGCTGATGGGTGTCCCAGGCGCCACGGTGGAACTTGATGTTGACCGGGCGCGTTCCACGCGTGACCAGACCCGCCAGCGGGTGGCAGAGCTTGAAGCCGAATTACGAACGGCGCAGTTGGGGGCTCGGAGCGATCAGGTCATTGCGGCAGGGGCAGAGGTCTCGGCACGAGAGGCCGCGCTGACCAAGGCGGAGTGGGAGTTGTCGCAAAAGCGCCAAACAGCGCCCAAGGCCGGGTTGGTGTTCGATACGCTGTATCGCGAGGGAGAATGGGTCGCTGCCGGTCGGCCCGTCGTCGTCTTGCTGCCCCCACTCAATATCAAAGTGCGCACCTTCGTGCCGGAAACTCTGGTCGGCACGATCCAACCCGGTCGCTCTGTCCATATCTGGGTAGACGGCATCAGCGAGCCGCTCAGCGGCGCCGTGAGCTACATTTCGCCGAAGGCTGAATACACGCCGCCGGTGATTTATAGTCAGACGAGCCGTCATAAACTGGTCTTCATGGTTGAAGCCGTCTTTCCTCCCGACATCGCCGCCGGCCTGCATCCAGGGCAGCCGGTGGATGTAGCATTCGGTTCTGCTCGATGACGCCCGATCACGCCCCAACCGATCTCGCAATCGATGTGCGTGGGATGACCAAGCGTTTCGGCGACCGGACGGTCGTCGATCATATCGAACTCCAGGTCCGCCGAGGCGAAATCTATGGGTTTCTTGGACCGAACGGCAGCGGCAAAACCACATTTATTAGGATGCTGTGCGGGTTGCTTCGTCCCGACGAGGGGAGCGGGACCTGCCTCGGGCATGACGTGATCACAGAGAGCGAAGCGATTAAACTCGAGGTCGGCTATATGACCCAACGATTCAGTTTTTACGAAGACCTGAGCATTGCCGAGAATCTTGATTTTGTCGCTCGCATCTTCTCGGTGCCCAATCGGCAGGAGGCCGTACGGAACAGCATCGAACGGCTCGGCCTTGGCGGCAGGCAAGGGCAGTTGGCGGGCGAACTGTCGGGAGGATGGAAGCAGCGACTCGCCCTGGCGGCCTGCCTCATTCACCAGCCGAAACTGTTACTGCTGGATGAACCGACGGCTGGAGTAGATCCGAAAGCGCGGCGAGAGTTTTGGGAGCACATCCATGATCTGGCCGCCGAGGGTCTCACATTTCTCATCACCACCCATTATATGGATGAAGCCGAGCGGTGCCACAGGCTCGCCTATATCGCCTACGGGAAATTGCTCGCGCACGGGACCGTCCCGGGAGTGATTGCGGATGCAGCCTTGACGACATGGTCGGTCGTCGGACCGGATCTGCATCCGCTCGCAGAGCAGCTGCGAGGTCGCCCGGGCGTCAAACAGGCCGTGGCGTTCGGCAGCATGTTACATGTGAGCGGAGACGATGCCGAGGCGCTCGAACGGGCAATTGCTCCGTTCCGCACCAGCCCTTACGAGTGGACCCGGATCGGTGCCAGCCTCGAAGATGTGTTCATCCACTTGATGGAACGTTCGCCGGACAATTTCTCAGCATGATGCGGCATCGGACATTCTCACTGTCTCGATTGTGGGCTGTGGTCGTGAAGGAGTTCGTCCAGATGAGACGGGACCGGATGACCTTCGGCATGATGATCGGTGTCCCGCTCATGCAGCTCATCCTGTTTGGGTTTGCCATCAACTCAGATCCGAAACAACTGCCTGCGGCCGTCTTGTCGGCAGATTACGGCTCCCAGGGACGGACCCTTCTGAGTGCCATTCAGCAGAGCGGGTATTTCAGCTTCGTCCGTCAGGTGAGCAGCGAATCCGAAGCGCGGGATCTTCTCGCTCGCGGAGAAGTCCAGTTCGTCATCACTATCCCGGAGAATTTCTCCCGCGACCTATTGCGTGGCGATCGCCCCGTGATGCTCGTCGAAGCCGATGCCACCGACCCTGCCGCGACCAGCAACGCGATCGGCTCGCTGCGAACGGCGATCAACGGGGCTCTGCAGCATGATTTGAAGGGTCCGATCGCAGCTCTGATGGGAACGGACGGCCCCGTCGATCTGCGCATCCATGCGAAATACAACCCGGAAGCCATCACCCAATACAACATCGTGCCGGGGTTGATGGGCGTGGTGCTGACCATGACCATGGTCATGATCACGGGCTTGGCGATCACACGCGAACGTGAACGTGGCACTATGGAAAACCTCCTGTCCATGCCGACGCGTCCGTTCGAGGTGATGATTGGGAAAATCGTTCCGTACATTTTGGTGGGTTACGTGCAGATGGGGCTTATCCTGGTGGCGTCGCATGTCTTGTTTCACGTGCCGATGGTCGGCAATCTCGGTTTGCTCCTGCTGGTCGCGCTCGTGTTCATCGCCGCCAACTTAGCCATGGGAATCACGTTTTCTACGGTGGCTCAGAACCAACTCCAGGCCATGCAGATGTCGTTCTTCTTCTTCCTGCCATCGATCTTGTTGTCGGGGTTCATGTTTCCATTTCGAGGCATGCCGACCTGGGCGCAGACAATCGGGGAAATTCTTCCACTGACCCACTTCCTGAGGATCGTGCGTGGCATCCTGCTGAAGGGCAATGGCCTCGACGATGTGTTCCTGCATCTCTGGAAAATTGTACTGTTCGCTGCGATTGCATTGGCCATCGGTGTGAAACGGTACCGACAGACGCTAGATTAGTTGAGCGGGCGGGCTTGTCAGTATCTGATGCAGCTTGCCGATCGGCAAGGCATGCGCCGATTTTTCGGCACCGTGCCGCATTGTCGGCTCGTCATAGTCGTCATCATTCGCTGGTGCTCTCGCACGCTGTCCCAATTGGCCCCCTCCGCCTCCTCTTCCATGGCTCTTAAAGACTACTGAATTCCCTGCGACTCACAACTGGAACGGCTTATGCGTACTACTGAGACGCGAGGCAAGGCAACGATGTAATAGCCGAAGAAATTCGGCCCCTAAGATGTCGAGAAAGGAAGTGAACCATGGCTTGGATGGCGGTACTCGCATCCTACTTTCTTCCGGTGGCACTGCTGGTAGTCTTCATCTTGTGGGATTGGGCACATACCGCAGCCAGCCTAAGGCTGGTGCGAGTTACGTTTCATCGATTAGGTGGCCATCCAACCGCTCGCCGCCGATTGTCCCGCAGGTGCTAGGCGCTGCCGGGAGAGGCGGCACCGCAAGGAAAGGAGACCTATGATGACAACGATAACAAGATCTGAGAAAGAGCCAAAAGAGGACTGGCCCCTCACGTGGAAATCCCACCACGACGGGATTCGGCATTGCTCGCGCTGCGGCGGGCTCATGGTCATGGAGCAGTTGATCGATCTTCCAGCTCAGCGCTGTGTGCAATGTGGAGAGATTGTCGATCCCGTCATTCTGCATAATCGTCAACGCGGTGTCACCCTCGATA
>JBDTWG010000030.1:0-18260 GCA_040006855.1 Nitrospira sp. | reverse complement strand
TATCGCGATCCGCTCGTTCAAAAGGATGACTTGTTCATCACCATCTCGCAGTCCGGGGAAACTGCCGATACCTTGGCCGCGGCCCGTGAAGCCAAACAAAAGGGCGCGCGCGTCGTGTCGATCGTGAATGTCGTGGGCAGCACCCTGGCGCGTGAGTCCGATGGGGTGTTGTATACGCATTGTGGCCCGGAGATTGGCGTGGCTTCGACCAAAGCCTTCACCAGTCAGCTGGCGGCGCTGTATATGCTCGCGTTGCATTTGGGGCGCGTGCGAGGCGTGCTCAGTGTGGCAGACGGGAAGGCCTGGCTGGACCGATTAGTCACGCTGCCGGCCTTGGTGAAACATGTGCTCGGGCGAGAGGCGGAGATTCTGGCGATTGCCAAGCGGTATTACAAGAAACCAGATTTCCTCTATCTGGCGCGCGGGATCAATTATCCGATCGCGCTTGAAGGCGCGCTCAAGCTCAAGGAAATTTCATACATCCACGCGGAGGGATATGCCGCCGGTGAGATGAAGCATGGGCCCATCGCGCTCATCGACAAGGATATGCCCGTGGTGGTATTGGCGCCTCGGGATCGCCTGTATGAGAAGACGGTCAGCAATCTTATGGAAGTAAAAGCGCGCCGGGCTCCGGTCATTGCGTTCGTGGCGGAAGGGGAGCGCGAGTTGGGCAAGATTGCAGATGCCGTGTTTACGATTCCCGATGTGCACCCATTGCTGTCGCCGATTCTGTTTACGATCCCGCTGCAGTTACTGGCGTATCACATTGCGGTGTTGCGCGGGGAAGATGTCGATCAGCCGCGCAATCTTGCGAAGAGTGTGACGGTGGAATAGTCGGATGTTGAAAATGGCTTCCAGCTGCGTTCTCGGTCGCTCAGCATCCTGCGACGTACCTTAGGGTACGCCTCGTCGCCGAGCTTCCTGCGGCCTTGCTGGAAGACCATTTTGAACATCCTTAAAGAAAAGAGGGACGAGGATGGAGATCACAAAGCAGGAAGTCGAGAAGGTGGCGAAGCTGGCGAGGCTGGCGATGACCGAGGATGAGACGGCAGCGTTTTCGCAACAGTTGAATCAGATCGTCGCGTATGTGCAAAAGCTCAAGACGTTTCCCACGGAAGGTGTGGAACCCACGTCGACCGTGCTGGGGCAGACCAACGTGTTTCGTCCGGACCAGACGCAGCCGTCTCTCTCGCACGAACAGGCGTTGCGAAATGCTCCCGACGCAGAAGCCCATTGTTTCCGAGTGCCGAAGATTATCCAGGAATCGTAAATAGGTAAGGAGATAAGATAACGATATGTTCCGACAAATGTTGCGGGCGAAGATCCATCGTGCGACGGTCACCGAGGCCTGCTTGGAGTATGAAGGTAGTCTCACGGTGGATGAAGACCTTTTAGACGCGGCGGGCATTCTGCCCTACGAAGCCATCGTCTGTTCCAATCTCAACAACGGTGAGCGGTTTATGACCTACGCTATGAAGGGAAAGCGAGGGCGTGGCGAAATCGTGCTGAATGGACCGACGGCCCGGAAGGCTGCTGTGGGGGATCAGATCATTATTTTCTGTTACGAGTATTATGGGGATGAGGAGATCAAGCGGCATAAGCCGAAGATTATCCTAGTCGATGCCAAAAATCGGATTGCTCGCAAGGTGACGAAACGCTGATGTCTTTGACGTTGCTACATAAGTTCACGCTGTCGGAATTGCAGCGGAAATTTTCGGCCGGAGATGTGACGGCCACAGAGATCGTCCGCGCTTACTTTTTGCGCGTGACGCAAGTCGAACCCAAAGTGAAGGCCTACCTGACACAATGCCAGGATGCCGCCATCGCGCAGGCAGAGGAGCTCGATCGAGCCTTGAAGGGGTGGCGCAAGACGACTCCCATGATGGCCATGCCCTTGGCCGTGAAGGACAATATTTGCACCGAAGGTGTGCGTACGACCTGCGCCTCCCACATGCTCGAGACCTTCGTTCCGCCCTATGACGCGACCGTGGTTGCCAAACTGCGGGCGCAGAATTATCTGCTGCTGGGCAAAACAAATCTGGACGAATTTGCAATGGGGTCCTCCACCGAAAACTCGGCCTTCGGCGCCAGCCGTAATCCGTGGAATCTCCAGACCGTTCCGGGAGGATCGAGTGGCGGATCGGCTGCGGCGGTGGCGGCTGATGAATGTGTCGCAGCCTTGGGGTCGGATACCGGAGGCTCCATTCGCCAGCCCGCAGCATTCTGTGGAGTGGTGGGACTCAAGCCGACGTACGGCCGTGTCTCGCGATATGGATTGGTGGCGTTTGCGTCATCGTTGGACCAAATCGGCCCGATCACAAAGGATGTAACCGATGCCGCCATTCTGCTGGGGGTTATTGCGGGACATGACCCGCGCGACTCCACTTCGGCCAATGTGCCGGTTCCGGATTACCTCAAGGCGCTGAAAAGAAAAGATTTGAGAAAGCTGAAGGTCGGTGTCCCCGCCGAGTACTTCATCGACGGCCTTGATCCTGAGGTCGAGGAAGCGGTTCGTACGGCCATTGAAACCCTTCGGGAACTCGGCGCCGACATTCGCGAGATCAAGTTGCCGACAACGGATGCGGCCGTGGCGACCTACTATGTGATTGCCACTGCCGAGGCCAGTTCAAACTTGGCTCGATATGACGGGGTGAAGTACGGTATGCGGGCGAGGGAGAGTCAAGATCTTCTCGATATGTACCTCAAAACCCGAGCGGAAGGATTCGGCCTCGAAGTCAAACGCCGGATCATGCTGGGCACCTACGTCCTCAGCGCGGGTTACTATGAGGCCTATTATGGAAAGGCACAAGCCGTGCGGACCTTGATTCGACGGGAATTTGAAGCGGCGTTTCAGACGGTGGACCTGATCGTGACTCCGGTGACACCCACGCCGGCGTTTAAATTCGGCGAGAAGGCCCAGGATCCATTGCAGATGTACTTGTCCGACATCTTCACCATTTCGGCCAATCTGGCGGGGCTTCCGGCGATTGCGCTCCCCTGCGGGTTCACCCAGGCAGGGCTACCGATTGGTCTGCAGTTGATCGGCCGGCCGTTCGAAGAAGAGACCCTCCTGCGAGGGGCGCATGCCTATGAGCAGGCGACGACGTGGCGCACCAAAAAGCCGGCGGTTCGATGAGTCTGACAGGGGGTATCTATGATTGTTGACGTGGCCGCCATTCTGGTCGCGGTCGCCTTTGCGGTTCTGGTCGGCTATCTCGTCCCGCTCTTGATTCAAATTCGAAAAACGGCGGTGGAAGCTGAACAGCTTGTGACGAAGCTGAATAGCGAGCTGCCGACGCTGGTGGCCGAGTTGCGAGCGATGAGTCAAAACCTGAACGACGTGGCGGAGCAAGCACGTAATGGTGTCGAGCATGCCGCGGTCTTACTGCATGCTATGGGAGATGTGGGCGATTCGGTGAATCAGGTTCATAATCTGGTGCGAGGCTCGGGAAGTTCACTCCTGGCCAATGTGGCAAGTGTGTTTGCGGGTCTGAAAGCGGCTAAACATGTAGTAACGGAACGGTTTAGAGAGGGAGGGCATCACAATGGCGGAGCATGAAGGTCCATCGTCAGCGGCCGTGTTGTTGGGCTTCTTGAGTGGTGCGGCGTTGGGGGCCGTGATGGCCATCTTGTTGGCGCCACGAACCGGCCAAGAATCGCGCGACATGTTGCGTGGCTATGCCCGGCGCGCCGAGGATGGGTTGCGGGACTTGGTCGGGGAAGCCGGGGAGAAATTTGAGGGTGCCGTCGAGGAAGGCCGTGACTTTATCGAGTCCAAGAAAACTGTCCTGCGGGAGGCATTCGATGCCGGGCGGGAGGCGATGCGGCGGGAGCGCGAGCATTTCACTAAGGGGGAGCAGGGATAAGCGTGGCGTACGAAGTCGTCATCGGTGTCGAGGTGCACGCGCAACTCCGCACGCAGTCGAAGCTGTTTTGCGCCTGTGGAACCACATTCGGCCTCACGGCCAATTCGCAGACCTGTCCGGTGTGTCTCGGCCTGCCAGGGACGCTCCCCGTCATCAACGAGAAGGCTGTGGAAATGGCGGTGCGTGCCGGGCTGGCGTTGAACAGCACGATTGGGGTACGCAATCGGTTCGCTCGCAAAAACTATTTTTACCCCGACTTGCCGAAGGGGTATCAGATCTCACAATACGAAGCGCCGATTTGTGAACAGGGCTGGATCGACATCACTGTCGGAGGAAATCAGAAGCGCGTGCGTATTACGCGGGCGCATCTGGAAGAGGATGCGGGAAAAAATCTGCATGAGGCCGGCAGCGGCATGAGCCTGGTCGATCTCAATCGTGCCGGGACGCCCTTGCTTGAAATTGTCACCGAACCGGACCTGAGCTCCTCTGAAGAGGTGGTCGCCTATCTCAAGGCGTTGCGCGACCTCTTGATGTATCTCGATGTCTGTGACGGCAACATGGAAGAGGGGAGCTTTCGTTGTGAACCGAATCTCTCGTTGCGTCCAATGGGGCAGGCAGCCTTTGGGACGAAGGTTGAGCTCAAGAATATCAACTCGTTCAAGTTCGTCAAGGATGCCGTGGATTATGAAATAAAACGGCAAACCAAGGTGCTGAACGAAGGCGGGAAGATTCGCCAAGAAACGCGGCTCTGGAACCTCGATCGCGGTGAGACGGCGGTGATGCGCAGTAAAGAAGAGGCGCATGACTACCGGTATTTCCCAGACCCAGACCTGGTTCCGTTGGAGATTTCGGCCGAATGGATCGAGCAGCTCCGTCAGGGGTTGCCCGAACTGGCCTCGACAAAGCAGCGGCGGTTTATCACGGAGTACGACGTGCCCGAGTATGATGCGGGAATTCTCACCTCCAGCAAGGCGTTGGCGTTGTACTTCGAGGCCTGTGTCAAACTGTATCCGCATCCCAAGACGGTGAGTAATTGGGTGATGGGGGAATTACTGCGCGAGTTAAATCACGCCGGGATCGAGGCAGATGCCTCACCGTTGACGCCTGAGCGCTTGGTCGCGTTGCTAATGCTCGTGGATCAGGGCGTGATCAGTCTCAAAGTGGCGCGGGAGATCTTTCCGGATGTCTATACCTCGGGAAAGACCCCGGCTCAGATCGTCCAAGAAAAGGGGCTCACCCAGGTCTCGGACGAAGGCGCTCTCGTGACCATCATTCAGGACGTCTTGATGAAGAATCCTGCTCAAGTGGCACAATTTAAGGAAGGCAAGCAGCAAGTGCTGGGGTTCCTCGTCGGGCAGGTGATGAAGGCTTCCGGCGGGAAGGCGAATCCGGGGAAGGTGAATGAGCTGCTGAAGAAACAACTGCATGGATGAGTCAGAGTTTCCGTATGTGCTCGCGCAACGCGTGGCGCCTCAGAAGACTCTCGTTGGACGCGCGCAGTGTGGAAAGTAACTCTGTCCCGTCCAAGAACGTCTATACGCGCTGGTCTCCATGGAACTTGCACAGAAATCTGACGAAGAAATCCTCAAGATCGCTGATCCAATTATGGGCAACCTCATGCAGGCCTCGACTGACCTCCACCATGAGGGGCATGTGAGAGATTTCACGGACCGACTGAAATCTCTTGACACCAAGGACTATTTAGAGAAGGTGTACAGGCAATACCAATCTAAAAAAGGGTGTTTCACACCGGAAACTCGTCGATATCTTCAGACGGCCCACATCAGAGGCTATAGTTTGGACGCAATGGTTCACGAAGCAGCAAGGTGAGTTCGTCGCTGAAATGCTACTGGTCGAACAGAATTCACAGTATCTGGTTGATCATGTCATGGTTTTCTAACGATACTCGGTTGCGGAGGAGAGGACAAGCATGAGTGGAATCAGGAACGTGAAGGCCCGGCAGATTATTGATTCACGCGGCAATCCCACGGTGGAAGTCGAAGTGTTGCTGGAAAGCGGCGCGCATGGGCGTGCGGCGGTGCCTTCGGGCGCCTCGACCGGTGAAAAAGAGGCGATCGAGTTGCGGGATGGCGACAGGAAGCGCTGGATGGGGAAGGGCGTGTCCAAGGCGGTCGCGAATGTGAGCAAGACCATTGCGCCGAAGCTGCTTGGGATGGAGGCCTTGGACCAGGTCGCGGTCGATCACGCGATGATTGCGCTGGATGGCACGAAAACCAAAGGCAAGCTCGGCGCCAATGCTATCCTCGGCGTCTCGCTGGCCGTCGCCAAGGCCGCGGCGAATGAGACGGGCCAACCATTGTATCGCTATCTCGGCGGGACGAATGCACGGGTGCTGCCGGTGCCGCTCATGAACATTATCAACGGCGGGGCCCACGCGGATAACCGTCTCGACCTGCAAGAATTCATGATCATGCCGGTGGGAGCGCCCCGGTTCAGCGAAGCCCTGCGCATGGCGACGGAGGTGTTTCATACCCTGAAGGCCTTGTTAAAGAAAAAGGGGTTGAATACAGCGGTCGGCGATGAGGGCGGATTCGCGCCGGACTTGCAATCGAACGAAGAGGCGCTTGCCTTGATCATGGAAGCGATTGAGGCCGCCGGCTATCGTCCAGGCCAGGATATCGCACTAGCGCTGGATTCGGCGGCCAGTGAGTTTTACAAGAAGGACCGGTATGTACTGGAGGCCGAGAAAAATCCCCAGCGCTCCTCGGAAGAAATGGTTGCCTACTACGGCAGGTTGTTAGACCGCTATCCGATTCTGTCCATCGAGGATGGCTTGAGCGAACTCGATTGGAAGGGTTGGAAGATCCTGACTGAAAAGCTTGGGAAACGCGTACAATTGGTCGGCGATGATATTTTTGTCACCAACGTCGAAATCTTTGCCAAGGGGATTGCCGAAGGAATAGGTAATTCGATTCTGATCAAGCTTAATCAGATCGGCACGCTGACGGAGACGCTTGACGCGATTGAGCTCGCCAAACGATCGGGCTATACGGCCATCATCTCGCATCGGTCGGGGGAAACTGAAGACACGACCATTGCGGACGTGGCCGTCGCGACGAACAGCGGGTTGATCAAGACGGGTTCGTTGTCTCGAACCGATCGCGTGGCGAAATACAATCAGCTCCTTCGTATTGAAGACGAATTGGGCGCGGCTGCGGTGTATCGTGGTCGCACGGCTGTTCCAGCGAGGACCTAATCATTGTGATGATTAAGCCGAACCGTGGTCGCGACTGGTTGGATTGGCAGCGGAGGCTCTGTTCTGCGGGGAAGTGGGTGGGGCTTGGGGCACTGTTGCTGATGATGGGAACGCTACTGTTCGGTGAAATGGGTATTTCGCGGTATTTGCATCTGCGCGATCATGCGGAACAGCTCGATCAAGAGCTGTCTGATCTTCAGCGGCTGAACAGTGAGCTGCGGACAGATCTGGATCGTGTCCAGTATGATACGACTCGCATCGAGGAATTGGCTCGGGAACGGTTAGGCTATGTGCGGAAAGGAGAGACGGTGTATCAACTCGCCCCGGTCGGAGAAAAAGAACGGTTTCCAACGGTGAAGGCGCCATGAAATTTGGAAGCGTGGCCATCATCGGGCGATCGAATGTCGGGAAATCGACGCTCCTCAATCGTCTGCTGAAGGAAAAGATTGCGATCGTGTCGGACAAACCGCAAACGACCAGGACGCGGATCTTGGGGGTAGCGCATGTGGAGGGAGCCCAAATCGTATTTCTCGACACGCCTGGGTTTCACGAGCCTCATCACCTGCTGAACCGCCGCATGGTGCGTACGACGCTGGACACCTTTGACGATGCAGACGTGTTGTACGTCGTCGTCGAAGCCACGTCCCAGCCGGGGCCTGGTGATCTGGCCGTCATCGACCATGTGCGACAAGCGGTCGCGAAGCAGGCGCGTCCGGTGGTATTGGTGATCAACAAGGTCGACCTGGTCAATAAGTCTCGCATTCTTCCCCTCATGGACCAGTATCTGCGAATTTTTCCCTGGACGGAAATCGTGCCCGTGTCGGCGGAAACGGCGGATAATGTCGATCGCCTGTTGACCGTGACCGTTTCGCTCTTGGAGGAAGGTGAAGCCACCTACAGCGAAGACGTGGTGACGGATCAGTCGATGCGGACGCTGGCGGCCGAATTGATCCGCGAGAAGATCCTACAGCAGACCTATGAAGAGGTACCCCATTCGGTGGCGGTCGAGATCGAAGAGTTTGTAGAGACGAAGAAGTTGACTAAGATCGGTGCCGTCGTGCTGGTCGAGAAAGAATCACAAAAAGGCATTCTGATCGGGAAGCACGGAGAGCGTCTCAAGATCGTGGGGACGGCGGCACGGGAAGATATGGAACGGCTGTTCGGCATGAAGGTGTTTTTGAAGTTGTGGGTAAAAGTTCGAGAATCGTGGCGAGAGGACGAAGAAACCCTCGCGGAGCTAGGTTATTAACGACATCACCATCCAACCGTCGGAACCTACGCGACTTCCTGATAAAGAGCCGCTGGGGAAAGATGCGTCCCGCGAGCCTGCCCCAGGTGGCCAGGCTAAGTCCGACGTGCGGTTGGTGTCTATCCAGAGACTCTTGCGTCGCGGCGCTATCACCAATTTGGCAAAAATGCTGGCGCGCATGCACCCGGCGGACATTGCCAACGTCGTGGATCATCTTTCCTCTTTAAAAGAAAAACGCGAAATCTTTGAGTTGGTGCGCGGAGATGTCAAACGCGGGCAAGTGCTCAGCGAGTTGAACGGCGACAGCATTACCCTGGTGCTGTCCGATATGCTGCCTTCTGATGCCGCCTGGTTGTTGAAAGACCTTGGGTCTGACGACATCGCCTATATCTTGAGTGTGATTCCGACCGATCGCGCGAAGGATGTCCTCGCGCTGATGCGGACGGAGGACTCCACTGAAATCGCCGACCTGTTGAAGTATCCCAAAGGCACGGCCGGTGGCATCATGACGACGGAGTTTTTTGCGCTTTCCGAGGATGCCACGGCGCAGGAAGCCATCCGCCGCTTGCAGCAGGCAACCGACGCTGAGATGGTGTTCTATATCTACGTTACGGACAAGGAAGACCGGCTGGTGGGCGTGTTATCTCTTCGCCAGTTATTGACCGTTCCCCCAGCGACTCCCCTCAAGAACATTATGACGCGTGATCTGATCAGTGTGGCCGTGGACATGGATCAGGAAGAAGTGTCACGCCAGGTCGCAAGTTATAATCTGTTGGCTATTCCGGTGGTAGAGAAAGACGGGAAACTCGTCGGCATCATTACCGTGGACGACGTGGTGGACGTTATTCGTGAAGAGGCGACCGAAGACATGCTGAAGATGGCCGGGGCCATCGAAGAAGATTCGATGTTCAAGTCGTCGAGTATTGTCGCCGCGCGAGTGCGACTTCCCTGGTTGTTCACGAATCTCGTGGGAAGCCTCTTGTCCGGGATGTTGTTGTGGATGTTCCGGTACACGATTCAAGAAGTGGTCGCCATCGTCAGTTTCATCCCCGTCATCGCTGCCATGGGTGGCAACGTCGGACTCCAGTCATCCACGCTGATCATCCGAGGGCTCGCTACGGGGATGGTGGAACTCACGGACGTCTGGAAGATTTTCTTTCGCGAAGTCAAGATTGCGTTCCTGATGGGTATTGTCTGTAGCCTAATGTTGACCATCGTCGGCTGGTTGTGGCATCAGGTGTTTCTCGGCATGGTCGTGGGCGTGTCGCTCATTACGGCCTTTCTCGTCTCGACCAGCATGGCCACGGTGATGCCGATCATCTTGAAACGTATGGGAGTGGACCCCGCCGTCGCCGCCGGTCCATTTGTGACGACAGCCAATGATATTACCGGCATTGCCATTTACCTCACGCTGGCGACGGTATTCCTTGAACAAATTCGATAGTGTTGCGGGGCGTACGTCCTTTCTCCAATGCACTCTTCGACCATGGGTGTTCAGATGCCGTTGGTGAAGACTGCCGCGATTGTGTTGCATAGTCGGAAGTGGGGCGATGCGGACCGTCTCGTGACGTTCTACACCATGCGCTTGGGAAAATTGCGCGGGGTAGCGCGTGGGGCGCGTCGGTTGAAGAGCCGCTTGGGCGGTATGATCGAACCCTTTGCCCTGTGCCATCTCGATCTGTTCGAGAAACCCGGAGATTCACTGTATCGAATTTCACAAGTTGCGCAAGAGGAACCTTTCGCCAGGTTTCGTAGCGATCTGACGTTAATGGCTGCGGCAGGACGCATGGTTAATTTGGTGAGTGCGGTCATGGCCGAGGGTGATGCGGAGCCACGAGTGTTTGAGATGTTAGAGGCAGGCTTACGCACGCTGTTGGAGAGTCGGGATGCGGCATGGACCACATTGTTGTTCCAGATTCGCTTGCTGGGAGTCACCGGATTTCGACCTCAAACCGAGCAATGCGCGACCTGCGGGCAAGGGCAGCGGAATCCGCTCCCGCAGTTTTCGCCGATTGCCGGAGGAATGGTCTGTGAGCGGTGCGCGAGCCGCCAACCGTTGCGTTGTACGGCCTTGTCCCGTGGAAGCGTCGCATTTCTCCAGCAGGCCTTACACATGCAGCCGGCATTGCTGAGTCGATTGCATGCGGTCGGTCAGGTGCGGGCTGAAGTCGAGTCGGCCATTGAGAGTTATGTCACGGTGGTGGCTGGGCGGCGACTTCCACCGGTAGATTTTCTGACCCACGGAAGCCTAGCGTAAAGTGCGGTGCGCGATCCGAGGGAGGGAGTGGTGTCTTCGATGACTGATGTTGTGCTTGAACCCACCGATATGGAGTGGTTAGAGAAAGGCGTGTTGGGCATCACGTGGAGTGATGGCCATAAGGCCATCTATCCCGTCCGGTATCTCCGGCAACGGTGTCCCTGCGCAGCCTGCACGGATGAATGGACCGGGGAGCTTCGCCTGAAACCTGATGATGTGCCCATCGTGATCATGCTACAGGATGTGGAACCAGTGGGACGATACGCATTCCAATTCACGTGGAGTGATGGGCACGACACCGGTCTCTATTCGTATGCCTTCTTGCGGCGGTTGTGCCAGTGCGATGTGTGTCAGCCGGTGAAACCGGTAGAGCCAAAGTCCCGACGGTTGCTCTGACGGAAAGAAGAGGGAGCGCGGTGTGGAGGCGGTAAGGGGAGGGCGTGACCAGATGAATTTAGGTCGATGCATTGGCGCGGGATGGTGGGTGCTCATTGGAACGCTGTGTGTGGCCTGCTCGGGAGTACCCTCATTCGACCAGCAGAAACGTCTGGTGGAAGCGGGTGACTTCAAAATTCAACAACTGACACCGAGGGCCTTTGTGGAGACCTGGGGGCAGCCAACCTATACGCATCAGCAGTTTACGCATTTCTTTGCCATGCAAGACGGACGCTTAATCCCGCAGGCACGAATGGCGCTCGGAGAATCGCCGCAGGGGTGGGAGACAGGATTGACGGCCGGAGATGCTTTGTTCCTAGCCTATGCGGATCGGGGCCAGTATCTGGTATTCCTTGATGAGGCGCTGGTGTATCACGAAGCGATGGCGGCTCAGAAGGTCCATGCCGTCGGCAAGACGTGGAAGTACGAATCGCAGTTCAAGACGCGACTCGAATCCTCACCGGCCTTGAAGTAAGTGCTGTTCTTCCCCTCATACCTATGAAATCGACTCAGGACCATCGTCCGCTTAAGATTTGCATGGTGTCGTCGGAGGTCGTGCCCTATGCGAAAACGGGCGGGCTCGCCGATGTGGTCGGTGCGCTGGCCATTGAGTTTGCCAAGCTCGGGCACGATGTCTGTGTAATCCTTCCCTGTTACCGCCAGGTCGAGGGGCGGGGCTATCAGATGACAGACTATGCCCGGCTGTCGGTTCCGACGGATCACGGCCTGATCGAAACTCGAATTCATGAACTCGCCGGCTCTTCGACTCGAGTGGTGGGGCCTGGACGCCTGCGTGTATTTGTCATTCGTCATGATCCGTATTTTTTTCGGACTGGACTGTATCAGGAGGCCGGTCTCGATTATCCGGACAATCTCGACCGGTTCGTGTTCTTCTGTCGAGCGGTGATGGAATTGTTGGTGTATTTCGAGGAAATAGACCGGTGGCAGACCGATATTCTTCATCTGCACGATTGGCAAAGCGCCCTGTGCGCGGTGTATTTACGGACGATCTATGAATCGAAGGCCTGGTTCAGCAAGATTCGTAGCATCTTGACCATTCACAACCTCGGCTATCAGGGATTATTTCCGGCTGAGCATTTTGCTCGGACTGGGTTGCCCGCGCAATTATTTAGCCCTGCCGCGCTGGAGTTTTATGGGGCTGTCAATCTGTTGAAGGGGGGCATTGTCTTTGCGGATCTCCTCACCACAGTCAGTCCGACCTATAGTCACGAGATTCAGACTGCCGAATATGGATGTGGTCTTGATGGTGTCATCCGTGGGCGGAAGCATGTCCTCCATGGCATTGTGAACGGGATTGATATCGAGACCTGGGATCCTGCCAAGGACGCGCACCTCTCTGCTTCCTATTCACTATCCGACATGTCCGGGAAGGCGCGCTGTAAAAAAGCGCTTCAGCAGGAGCTGGGGCTTCATCGGCAGAAGGTTCCGCTTCTGGGAGTCATTGCTCGTCTGGCGAATCAAAAAGGAATTGATCTGGTGATCGAAGTCATTCCGGAGCTTATGGAACTCGATGTTCAGGTCGCGATTCTCGGGACAGGGGATGTCCAGTATGAAGAGCAAGTGCGCGAGTTGACGGAACGTTATCCGGCGAGAGTCGCGTTACGTAATGTCTTTGATGAGGGATTGGCGCATCGAATTGAAGCCGGGGCAGATCTGTTTATCATGCCGTCCCGCTATGAACCCTGCGGACTCAGCCAGTTGTATAGCTTGAGGTACGGGACTGTTCCCGTTGTGAGAAAGACCGGAGGATTGGCTGATACGGTGGTCAACTATACCCCCCGGGCCTTTAAGGAATCGCGTGTCACCGGGTTCAGTTTCGCGGATCCCAGCGCGACCGCACTCTTGACCTGTTTACTGCTGGCCTTGTCGGTGTATCGGAAGAAGGCGGACTGGCAGCGCATCGTCAAGGCTGGCATGGCGCAGGATCTTTCGTGGGCTCGTTCCGCAGAGATCTATGTGCAGTTGTTTGAGGATGTTCTCGGCTCAGCAAGTGCGCGCTAGTTTCGGGGATTGTCTGTCTGGTAAGCGCGGCTGTGTTATCGCAGAGCAGCTTGGAGCGCCAGTTCGAGATGAGAGAGTCGAGTCCGAGCCTGTGCAGCATAGTATGGATAGTCAGCTTGGGTTTGGCTATCCAGAATCTGTCGGAATTGATTCCGTGCGAGATCGTATTCCCCCACTGACAGCGCGAGGGTACCAGTGTAAAGACTGCAAGAAGCTGCCATGGCATGGACATCGACGGCGAGTCTGGAAGATGGTGGAACAACTAAGTTCTTGAACTGGTCCGGGAGAAAGGTTTCTAGTGGTAACTTGCTCACTTGAGTCTGACTCACCTCTTGTAGCTTCGTCGAGTCCAGCATAGAGGACCGAACCTCGTCAGTGGACAAGCAATGCGTGTAGGTGGTCCATACGTCCATAAATCTAACATTATCATATCGGACAGAGGTGCCAGAGAGGCTCGATTGGCAACCAACAGCAGCGAGGCTGATGATTAGGAGAGTACAGAGCCCCAATCGTGGTTTCCTCATGACGTCCATCTGCCCAGATCCTCCAATTACTGTCTCGAACTGGAGACGGCTATTCAATGAGCAAGTGTCGGGCCCATTTTAGAGCCGTGTAACTCATTGAAATAATTATCATGGTATTTTTTGTCACACGCGGGAATGTCTCAAAAATATTTCAGTGTGGTGAATAGAATACGAAAGGTTAGAAGTTGGGCTCGACACTCTTGAGAAGCCGATTTGTGAGGGGTTCCTACTGGTGCCAGTGCTTCAGTCGGGGATGTGCATCAGTCGAGAAAACAGTGGCCGAATATTTTCAACCACAAGAGTTCACAGAATTCAGGGAGCTTCTCCGTCCCTTCCTCAAATACATTGCAATGGCATAGGGGACGTGTGTAGACACATTCCTTAGCACGTCATCCACATTGTTTCTGAGTTTTTCCCAATTCCATGTTGCTGCGTCGAGAAACATGAAGACGCCGCATGTCAGTTGTTACGGGACTGGGATCAATTCCGTGAGAGGTGACGTCTGACGACCTATACGCTAGCGAATTTCTGTCGGCAACTGATATTGTTGGGGGCCTCTGGCGACTACATGATCGGTCTGCTCAGAGAGGTAAAATGCCGTGACGGACAGTGAAACGAATATGTTCTAAATGCTGGGACGGTCCTGGTCTGTATTGGCGGTGACGACTGGACGATCGACAGGTTCAATGAGTATGTCAGCAGATGCTGAACACAGTGTGAAATCTTTTGGGGAAAGGTTGCTCTGCCCATGAATTCGAGCCCAGTGCTGACCAAAGCCCGTCAGTTTAGAAATCTCTTGCTGTCCGAGCAGCTGGAATTCATCTGCGAGGCGCACAATGGCCTCAGTGCAAAAATCGTGGAGGAGGCGGGTTTTCGCGGCATCTGGGCGAGCGGTCTCTCCATCTCTGCGCAATTTGGAGTTCGGGATAATAACGAAGCCAGCTGGACCCAAGTGTTGGAAAATCTCGAATTCATGTCCGATGCCACCCGGATTCCCATCCTTCTCGACGGTGACACGGGATACGGCAATTTCAATAACATGCAGCGGCTTATCCGCAAGCTCGAACAGCGCAGCATCGCCGCGGTCTGCATTGAGGACAAACTGTTTCCCAAAACCAATAGTTTCCTGAAGGGAGACGCGCAGCCCCTGGCGGATATGCATGAATTTTGCGGAAAAATTAAGGCGGGGAAAGATGCGCAGACCGATCCTGACTTTAGCATTATCGCCCGGATCGAGGCATTCATCTGCGGCTGGGGACTGGCGGAAGCGTTACGTCGGGCCGAGGCCTATCATCAAGCGGGAGCGGACGGCATTCTTATTCACAGTGCTCTTTCGGTTCCCGACGAGATTCTTGCTTTTAAGCGGGAGTGGGGGAATCGCTGCCCGGTTGTGATCGTTCCCACGAAATATTATTCCACGCCCACTGAGGTGTTCCGGCAGCATGGTTTTTCGATGGTGATTTGGGCGAATCACATGCTCCGAGCGGCCGTGGCCACCATGCAGAAAACCGCGCGAGCGCTTAAGGAGAGTGAACACCTCCTGTCTATTGAAGACAAAGTGGTTCCGGTCTCGGAAATATTTCGGTTGCAGAATGCGGCGGAATTGATGGAGGCGGAAGAACGCTATCTTCCTCGCGGTGCCGAGGGCACGTCGGCGGTGGTGCTGGCGGCCTCGCGAGGCGATGAACTGGGAGAGCTCACCGAAGCGCAACCCAAAACGATGGTCAAAATTCAGGGCGCCCCGATCCTTAGCCACATTGTGGATGCCTATCATGCCGTTGGGATCAAGGATGTCCTGGTCGTTCGCGGGTATAAGAAGGAGGCCGTCAATCTTCCTAACTTGACCTACATCGATAATAATGAATTTTGTGAGACCGGTGAACTGGATTCCCTGCTGAAGGCGCTGCAGTCTCGGGCCGGGCATTTTCAGCCTACGATTATTTCCTATGGCGACGTGCTGTTCAATAAGTATATTCCTCAGGCCCTGTGCCAGGAGCAGGATGATTGCGTGATTTTCGTGGACAGCAACTGGCAGGATCGGACCAGTTATGCCCGTCTCGATGGTTTTGTGGAATGCACCGTTCCGAATTCGCGGAAAGCCTTTAATGCCAAAGTGTATCTCAAGCAATTGGGGAATCATGTTCCCAGCTCAGCCATTCACGGGGTCTGGATGGGGTTTCTCAAACTCTCTTCCGCCGCAACCAGCCAGATCAATGGGATACTTTTGGAAATCCTCGCCGATCCAGCAAATCGACAAGCGGGCATCCCCCAGTTGTTACAAGAATTGCTAAAGCGCCAACATCCCGTCCGAGTGTTGTATACGGTGGGGCATTGGTTGGATATCAATAGCCTTGATGATGTCGTTCAGGCGGGGAACTTTTGATGTTTACTACAGCGCATGTGCGGACTGTGGTCCTGTATAGAAAACATTGTTGGATCTGTTCACTCTCCCCTGAGCATCACGCATCGTCTTCGGAGCTGCTACGACATGATTGACCCACAGGAATTCGTCGAACATCTGCAATCGAATGCGGTTGAATTTTTTGCCGGGGTACCGGATTCCCTCCTTAAGGATTTATGCGGCTGCCTCGAACATTTGCCTCGTGCAGATCGACATATCGTGGCGGCCAACGAAGGGGGGGCCATTGCGCTGGCATTGGGATATCATCTGGCGACACGAAAGGTTCCTCTGGTCTATTTACAGAACTCCGGATTGGGCAATGTCATCAATCCGCTTTTGTCCTTGGTCGACGAGGAGGTGTATTCGATTCCCATGTTACTTGTTATCGGCTGGCGAGGAGAGCCCGAGGTTCATGATGAGCCGCAACATAAGAAGCAGGGGCGGGTGATGCTTTCCATGCTTGAGGCCATGGAAATTCCCTATTCTGTTCTGGGGCCGGAGGTCGATCATGCCGAGACGATTCTGGCAGATGCACTGGCCTATGTTCGAAAGGCCAGCGCGCCATTTGCGCTCGTCATTAAGAAGGGCACCTTCAAAGCTTTTACGGGTTCGCGGGTTGAACTCCAGGAACTTCAGCTTTCTCGGGAAGAGGCTATTCAGCAGGTGCTCGATGTTCTGGATAAAAACGATATGGTCGTCGCGACCACCGGCATGCCTTCTCGAGAGGTGTATGAATGCAGGGCCAAGAAAGGCGAGGGCCATCAACGGGATTTTTTAACCGTGGGCGGTATGGGACACGCGTCCCAAATCGCACTGGGCATTGCACTCCAAGAGCCTGAACGTAGCATCTATTGTCTCGATGGAGACGGCGCTGTTTTGATGCACATGGGAGCACTTGCTATCAACGGATCTTTGAAGGCGCGAAACCTCAAACACATCATTTTGAACAATGGCGCTCACGACTCGGTCGGCGGTCAACCAAACGTGGGACTGTCCATTGACCTCCTGAGTATTGCCCGTGCCGTCGGCTACCAGCATGCTGTTCGAGCTCAAACCAGACAGGAACTCCATTCATCGTTACTGGGCCTGAAAGATTCTATCGGTCCTAGTCTGCTGGAGATCCGTGTTCACCGTGGGGCCAGGAAAGATTTGGGTCGTCCCGCAACTACGCCAGCGCAGAACAAAAACGCATTCATGGATTTTATCGGATAGGTTGTCTCGCAAACGGGCTATGTCATTCGTTTGAACAACAGCCCGAGGTTTTTAAGTGGACACTCTGCTAATTCTCACGCTGCCAGTTTACCCGTCGGCAGCATCACGGCATACGCCTTATCCGGTGTCTGCTTGCCCAGACTCGAATGCGGTCTGGATTGGTGTACCAGCCCAGATATTGCGTGCTCGAAGTTCTGGCTTCCGTGACCGAGGCATAGGCGTACAAGTATACCCGCTCGTACTTCACTGATTTCCACAGACGGTCCATGAACACATTATCCCTCCAGGCACCGCGTCCGTCCATGCTGAGCTTGCATCCCTGTTCTTTAACGACATGCACAAACGCATGCGCGCTGAACTGACTGCCATGGCCGGTGTTCACAATCTCCGGCTTGCCGCGGCGAGTGAACGCCTCCTGGAGCACCTCCGTAAGCTTCCCCGTCAAGGAGACAGTTTCAAAGGAGAACTTGCGGCGGTTGACGTTGGTCCCATTCCGAGACAGTTCTTAACGAGAGCAGTCGACTGCTTCGGCGATCTGATTTGCCTGACATTTCACGATAAACTCATTCGGCGTCAGGTTGCCGAGTGAGCTGTGCGGACGCTGCTGATTGTAGTCGCAGCGCCAGACCTCGAGGATGGTTTGGGCCTCAGCCAGTGAGGCGAACTGGTGCACGTTCAAGCACTCGTCACGCAGCCGTCCATTCAACGACTCAATGAAGGCATTTTCCACGGGTTTGCCCGGTCGAATGAAGTCGAGTTGCACACCCCGCCGATAGGCCCAATCTTCCAGCGCGCGGGATTGGAATTCTGTCCCGTGATCCACCGTCATCGAGCGCGGGCCTGGTTCGTGACCCAGCACGCGATCGAGAATCTGGCCCACGGCCTCACCGGACATGCGAAATCTCGCCTCAAGCACCGGACTGGAGCGACTGCAATTATCCACCACCGTCAAGATCTGAAACGGTCGCCCGTCCGCGAGGGTATCATGCACAAAATCCATACTCCAGCGCTCGGTCGGCCCAGTCGGGATCGGGGCGGACCACGATGCAATGCCATATGTTTCCGTCGCCGCACGCG
>JBDTWG010000029.1:0-18270 GCA_040006855.1 Nitrospira sp. | reverse complement strand
GCGAGCAGGAACGGGGTTGTTCCGAGCGGTGAGGTAAGGATGGCTCTGCGGTGGCGTCGTACAACACGCGCAAAGAAGGAAAATCCGCGGGCCAACGCGCGCTCGGAGTCTCCCTTCAAGCGCGACCGAGGGGGCGAGGCGCGCGGGTACTGGTCACGACTGGGGCGTGGACTGCTGATCTCCCTGCGGGTGGTCGCCACGGTGACGGTGCTGGTCGGGGGTTGTTCGGGGCTGTTCGTCTTGGCCCGCGAATTGGGACCCCTCACGCGTGAGTGGTTTTTGGTGCGCTCCGTCTCGGTGAATGGCCTGCATCATGTGACGAGAAAAGAAGTGATCAACCGGTTGGCGCTGAAACCCGATACCGCACTGTACTCTATCAATCCCTCATGGCTGGCGGAGCGGCTCCGGACCCATCCATGGATCAAAGATGCGAAGGTGGCACTCAAGCCATTACATGACATTCATATCGATATCATTGAGCGGGTTCCGGCGGTCGTGGTACGCACGCTGACAGAAAATCTCCTGACCGATGCGGAGGGTGTATTGCTGGCGCATCTGGGGTCGACTGACGATGCGACCTTGCCGATTCTCTCCGGCGTCGATGGGAAGCGGCTGGCGCAAGGTAAACCTGAGGATCGGCGTGCGGTCTATGTAGGTGCGGCGTTGGCTCGCATGGTGGGGCAGACGACCGGCGGGCGCCCGGACATCAATGTGGGGAATCTGAATAATCTGGTCGTGGTAGTGCAGGGCGTGACGTTTCAATTCAGCGAGGCGTCCATGGATCAACAGTGGTCGCGGTTTCTCACAATGCGATCCGCGTTGCGTGATGTGGATTTTGACGGCGAGGGCGCCAGGGCGAATGAAATCGATCTTCGCTTTGCCGACCGCGTCATTGTTCGAGGAAGGGGGTGAGCCGAGTGTCTAAGCGGGATCATATCCTGGTCGGACTCGACATCGGGACCACCAAGATCTGCGCGATTGTCGCCGAAGTGCCGGAGGAGGGTCCGCTGAACATCATCGGTGTCGGCTCCTGCCCCTCGCGCGGGCTTCGCAAGGGCGTGGTGGTCAATATCGAAAGTACGGTGGAGTCGATCAAAAAAGCGGTTGAAGAGGCGGAGTTGATGGCGGCTGTGCAGATCAATTCCGTCTATACGGGTATCGCCGGCAGCCATATTTCTGGCGAGAACCTCAAGGGTGTGGTGGCCCTCAAGAAGCAGGAAGTCACGCGAGATGACATCAGCCGCGCGGTGGAAAGCGCGCGGACCCTCGCGGTGATTCCACATGAGCGACGCATTCTGCATGTGCTGCCGCGCGAATTCATGGTCGATGATCAGGAGGGCGTCCGCGAGCCATTGGGCATGTCGGGCAACCGGCTTGAAGTGAACGTGCATGTGATCACCGGCGCGGTGACCTCGGCGCAGAACATCATCAAGAGCGTCAATCGGGCCGGACTCGACGTGGTGGACATTATCCTGCAGCCGCTCGCGTCGAGCGAGGCTGTGCTGAGTGCGGAAGAGCGAGAGTTGGGGGTCGCCATGGTTGACCTGGGTGGCGGCACGACTGATTTGGCGATCTTCCTCGATGGAAGCATCCGGCATACGGCGGTGTTGCCAATCGGTGGTCAGAACCTGACCAAAGATCTCGCGATCGGTCTGTTGACCTCCCAAACCGACGCGGAAAAAATCAAAGTGCAGCATGGGATCGCCCGCACCGACCTGGTGCACGGACATCAAACCGTGGAAGTTCCGTCCGTGGGCGATCGCCCGCCGCGGCAATTTACGCGCCGCGATATCGCAGAAATCCTTGAGCCGCGCGTCGAAGAAATGTTCGATCTGGTGAAGCGAGAAATCGTGCGGGCCGGATACGAGGGGATGTTGGGTGCGGGGGTCGTCATCACCGGCGGCACCTCGCTGTTGGAAGGCATGCCCGATGCGGCGGAGCGAGGGTTGAATCTTCCGGCTCGGCGAGGCATGCCGACAGGCATCGGCGGACTACGCGATATCGTGAGCAATCCGATGCACGCGACCGGCGTCGGACTGCTGCTGCATGCGCGCCAGCATGCCGATAATTTGGAGGCCGCCGGTATACGTCACGGCAAAGGCTTGGGAAAAGTATTCGATCGCATGCGATCGTGGATGTTCGAGTTTTTCTAACTGTCGCGGGCGGCATGATGCCGCATCCGCGCCATCGTCAAGGGAGGTGCCACGATGTTTTCATTTCAAGAAGAACCTCAATCACCCGTCCGCATCAAGGTGATCGGTGTGGGAGGGGCCGGTTGCAACGCCGTCAATACCATGATTACCGGCGGGTTGTGCCGGGTTGATTTCGTGGCCGCCAATACGGACGTCCAGGCATTGGAACGGTCCCATGCCTCGTATAAGATTCAGATCGGTCCGGAGCGGACCCGTGGCCTCGGCGCCGGCGCCAAGCCGGAAGTGGGGCGCGACGCGGCGCTGGAGAGCAAGGATGAGATTCGCGAGAGTTTGGTCGGCGCCGACATGGTGTTCGTCACCGCCGGCATGGGCGGCGGGACCGGCACGGGCGCTGCTCCTATTGTCGCGAGCATCGCGCGCGAGTTGGGGATTCTGACGGTAGCGGTCGTGACGAAACCTTTTCAGTACGAAGGTCATCGACGGATGAGCCATGCTGAGGAAGGGATTCGCGATCTCGGTCGACATGTCGATACGCTGTTGATTATTCCGAATCAACGGTTGCTCGGCATTGTTGATAAGGCGACCCCCCTGCTGGACGCGTTCAAGGTGGCGGACGATGTGTTACGCCAAGCCATCCAGGGCATCGCCGATGTGATTACGACCATCGGACTGGTGAATGTCGACTTTGCCGATGTGCGGACCATCATGGCCCACACGGGACGGGCAGTCATGGGCATGGGAATCGGGCGTGGCGCCAACCGAGCGCAGGATGCGGCGAACCAGGCGATTTGCAGCCCCCTGCTGGAAGAGGGCAGTGTGGAAGGCGCGCGTGGCGTGCTGTTGAATATCACGGGTGGTCCGAACATGTCGCTGCATGAAGTGGAAGAAGCAGCCTCGATCGTACAACATGCGGCGGATGCCGAGGCGAACATCATCGTCGGACAGGTGATCAATCCCGAAATTGGCGACGATCTGATCGTGACCGTCATTGCCACGGGATTCGAGCGAGAAGAAGCACCGGCCGTCCGCCCGGTGACGCCGGAACGCACTGCGGTGCGGCCTCCCAATGGACGTCCTGCGCAACAAGTCTTGACTGGGGTGCACGCCTCAGGATCGGATCGACCCCATAAAGATTTAGACCGTCCGACCTTCTTGCGGCGCATGGGCGAGCAGCGGGAAGCGGTGGAACGGATCGCAGTGGTCGGCGACGACGAATGGGATGTGCCGACCTTCTTGCGAAAGCAGGTCGATTAAGGATCACGCTCGTCGCCTGTGGTGAGGCAGGGAGACGCGATGGCTTCCGCAGTGATTACCGTCCCTTCGTTCGCGCCGATCGCAGATGGCGTGGAGCACTTCTTTGGGACCCGGTCGTCGTCCCTCTTGGTGACGCCGGGTCGTCCTTCCATGCTTCAGGGAACGCGTGGGGATTGCGCCGCCACGGTTATCGTGTCGGTCAAGCAGGTCCATGGGACGGATGTGCTGGTCGTGGATCAGCCGATCCGAGAGCGAGAGTCATTTGAGGGAGGTTGGGACGCGCTGGTGACTAATCAGCCTGGTGTGATGGTGAGCGTGCGGACTGCGGACTGTGTTCCGGTGCTGCTGCATGATCCGGTGCAGCGGGTGGTCGCGGCCGTTCATGCCGGCTGGCGTGGCGCGGTCGCCGGGATCGTGCCGAAGACCGTCGCATTGCTTGTGAGCCGCTTTGGAGCCACTGTCGAACGACTGCGCATGGCGATCGGTCCTTCCGCCGGGGCCTGTTGTTACGAGGTGGATGAGCCAGTGCTAGCGCGGCTACGAGAGGTCTTTCCCGAGTGGCGGTCTGTCGTGGAGCCGAGAGGCCCCGCGAAAGCCCATCTTGATCTGCGCGCATTTGTGCGGCGGCAAGGGCTTGCGGATGGGCTGCAAGCGGAACGAATTGTGACGGTCAATGCCTGTACGATCTGCCATCCCGACCTGTTTTTTAGCTACCGCCGCGAGGGCGAAGTGAAGGCCACGATGGTCAGCGGAATCGCGTTGACGCAGCGCCCGTAGTCGTCCTGGCCGCTCGGCTGCCGCGTCGATTCGCAGGGGGTGGTGGCGGGATGGATACAGAGCCGGGAAAGATTGCCGCTCGGGTTCGAACGGTGCTCGACGAGATCCATCGTGCGGCCAGTCGCGCTGGGCGCGCGCCAGACGGCATTCGGCTCATGGCGGTTTCCAAGACGGTATCCGTCGAACGTCTGCGTGAGGCCGTGGACGCGGGGATTCGGCATGTCGGAGAGAACCGCCTCCAGGAAGCCGTGCCCAAAATTGAGACGCTGGGGCGCGATGGTGTGGTATGGCACTTTATCGGGTCCTTACAGCGGCGCAAAGTGAAATCGGTCGTAGGTCGATTTGAGACGATCCATTCAGTCGACAGTGTGGCCTTGGCGGAAGAGATCGACCGGCGTGCCCAAGAGGCAGGCCTCCGTCAGCGTGTCCTGCTGGAAGTGAATCTTGGGGGAGAAGGCAGTAAGGGCGGGTTTGAGCCGGGCAATCTTCTTGCCGTTCTGTCATCTCTAAACGGATTGCAGCACCTGGATATTCGCGGCCTCATGGTCATTCCGCCGCCCAGTCTCACAGCAGAGGGTGCTCGTCCATATTTTCGACGGCTTCGAGAATTGGCGCAGACATTGACAGCACAGGGTTGGGGGAACATTAATATGCAGGAGTTGTCGATGGGTATGTCCCACGACTATCAGGTGGCCGTTGAAGAGGGTGCCACCTATGTGCGAGTGGGAACCGCTATTTTTGGCGCGCGACGTGACTAATCGAATTCTGGCCGGACCGATCGCATTTCTCGGCGGCGGGCAAATGGCAGAGGCCTTGATCGGCGGATTGCTGGCGGCACATGTCGGGGATCCTGCCTCGATTTATGCCACCGATCCTCTTGCCGCCAGAAGAGAGGTGCTCAAGGCTCGCTTCAGCATCCAGGTGGGTGAGCATAATACGACGGCTGTTCGCGCGGCTGATATGGTGGTTCTGGCAGTGAAGCCTCAGGCGATGCCCGCGCTGCTCACTGACGTTGGACCGGCCCTGAGCGGGAAATTAGTCGTGTCTATCGCGGCCGGGGTGACCACTGCCTGGATTCGTGAACGGATCGCGGCGCCAAGAGGCATCGTGCGGGCCATGCCGAATACGCCGGCGCTGGTGCGCGCAGGGGCGACGGCCTTGGCTTATGAGGCGGACCTTGCGGCCAATGATGTGGCCGAGGTGCGGGCTCTGTTCGAGGCGGTCGGGTCGGTGGTGTCGGTCGAGGAGCGCCTCATGGATGCCGTGACAGGGTTGAGCGGAAGCGGGCCGGCCTATGTGTTCGTGGCGATCGAAGCTTTGGCCGACGGTGGCGTAAAGATGGGATTGCCGCGGGCGACGGCGGAACTCCTGGCTGCGCAGACGGTGTTAGGCGCCGCTCGGATGGTTTTGGAGCGAGGGGAGCATCCGGCCCAGTTGAAAGACCAAGTGGCGTCACCGGGAGGCACCACCATCGCCGGCTTGCATCAGTTGGAGGCTGGCGGCATGCGCAGCTGTTTGATGGCGGCCGTCGAAGCGGCCACGAAACGATCACAGGAGTTGGGACGCTGATGTTTGTGATGAGCAATGTGCTGCAGGGTGCAGCGACGGTGTTGGATACGGTGTTGTGGCTCTATATGTGGGTCATCATTGCTCGCGCGTTGATTTCGTGGGTCAACCCGGATCCCTGGAATCCGATCGTGCAATTCTTAGAGCGGGCGACGGAACCGGTGCTCGCGCCGATCCGCCGCTTGGTGGGATGGCGTATGAGCATGGATCTCTCTCCGATGATCGCCATCCTGATCCTTGTTTTTTTACAGTATGCCGTGGTTCAATCGTTACGTGATATCGCCGTGCGGATGCATTAACCGTCGGGCAAGAGGTGTCGTATGAAAATCACTCCCATCGACATTCAGCAGATGGTCTTCCAGGTCAAGTTCCGAGGGTATGATCGGGACGAGGTCAACCGGTTTCTCGAAGAATTGGCATTGACCGTTGAGAATTTGAATCGGGACAACAGCGCGTTACGTGACAAGTTGACCATTACGGAACAGCAGGTCGCCGATTTGCGCCGCACTGAGTCAACGCTCTCGAATACCTTAGTCTCCGCTCAGACAATCGCCGAGGATGTGAAGCGGTCCGCGCAGCGGGAGTCCGATTTGATCGTGAAGGAAGCTGAGCTGAAGGCGAGCGAGATTATTCGGCAGGCGCGAGTGAGCCTTGCCGATATGCAGCGCGGTCTTGCGGATCTGCAAAAACAACGTCTGATGATGGTGGAACGATTCCGGTCGACCTTGCGTTCGTTTGAGCGCATGTTGGAGGTCGAAGAAAGCGATGCCTACCAATCGGATTCTGCCTCGGTCGAGGGGAAGCTGGCCGGCGAATCCAGTTCTGCGCGTTGAAAGTTCCGCGGTCTATTGGAACTCCATTCTCTCCTGCACTCAGATGTCTGCCGGCTGAGTTCCTCGCGTTGATCTGCACCACTCGGGTTGCAAACCGGACATAGGCCCCCATCCATGTCATCCACAGACCCCATTCAGTTGGCGCTGCAGGGGGCGGTTGACGACGGTACGTTTCCCGGCGCAGTGCTTGCGGTACGGCTACGGGGGGCGCTGGTGTATGAAAGCGCCGTTGGGCGGCTGTCCACGCAGTATGCGAGCGGCCCCGTGACCGCGCAGACGTGCTACGACCTGGCTTCCCTGACCAAAGCCCTGGCGACCACCACGGCGTGGGTGCTTCTGATCCAGAATGGACAGGCTACGCTGGATGATCGGATCGATCGTATCCTTGGGGAGCTCCGAGGTAGCCCGGTCGGTGCGGCGACGCTGCGGCAGTTGCTCACGCACAGTTCCGGGCTTCCTGGATGGCGTGCGTACTATGAACGGATTGCCGCAACCGATTCGATTCAGCCGGGGTTTCTAGGAAGTTTCGCGGCCCGGGACGTCGTGCTGGGCTATATCGCGAAGGAAGACCTGCTCTATGAGCGAGACTCACGTAGCCTCTATAGCGACCTTGGGTTTCTGCTGCTCGGGTTCGGCGTGGAACGCCTATCGGGTGAATCACTCGAACAGTTTTGTCAACGGCGCATCTATGATCCGTTGGATGCCCATCCGCTGACGTATGTGCCGCGCAGACCCCTCACCCTCCATGCTGAGCCGCCGGGGTCGGTGCTACCGATTGCTCCCACCGAAGAGGATCCCTGGCGTGGGCGAACGCTGTGTGGAGAGGTGCATGATGAAAATGCGTTTGCGTTGGGTGGAGTGGCCGGTCACGCCGGATTGTTCGGGACGGCGAGAGCCGTGCTTATGGTGGCGCAGGCGTGGCTCGATGGCCGGCGGGGGAAGGCGGGGCTGTTGGCTCCGGACTTCGCCGCACGCTTCACGACACGGCAGCAAACGGTTCCGAATTCCAGTTGGGCCTTGGGATGGGACACGCCGTCGGCGCCATCTTCGTCAGGCACGCTCCTTTCTGCTGAGTCGTTCGGTCATCTCGGGTACACCGGCACATCCTTATGGGTTGATCCGGTCAAGGAACTGGAAGTGGTGCTGCTCTCGAACCGTGTCCACCCCACGAGGCGGAATGACCGCATTCGGGCCTTTCGCCCGCTGATTCATGATCTCGTGTGTCGGGAGGTTCTGGGAGCTTAAGCAGGCAGGTCCGGATAGTCGGTCCAGGTTTCTTTTTCGGCCAAGTACCTGGTGCCCTTGAAGTTCAGGCGTGTGCGCAAGTGAGTAAAACCGAAACTCAGCAGCTTGTCGACGACGGACTTGACGGCGGCGCCTGTGGTCGGGTGCGCGGTACCCTCGACGGCGAAGGCTTCATAGGTCACCTTGCCGGTATACCCTGCCGCCACGCGATTGACGAGGACTGCCCGGTTGAAAGAGCGATCGCTTGGATCAATCCCCTCGACCTGATGCCGTTCGATTAATCCCTCTTTTTTAAAGAGGAGGGGGAGCCCGCTCATTGAACCTCCGTCGATCAGTCGTAAGAACCAGTCGAGGGACCAGATTATAGGGACCTGCTTGCTGGAGTGCAACCGTCGTTGACAAGGTTCCGTATGCCTTTCTATGATGCGCGGTCTTCGCGGCATCGTCAGGTATCAGAGCCGAATTGAGGCGCGGTCCATTTTCATGAACATGAATGTTCCTAACAGCCTCACGATCCTGCGCATCCTATTGATCCCTGTCTATGTTGGCTTGCTCAACTATGAGCAATTCGATTATGCGCTGGCGACCCTCTTCATCGCCGGGCTGACGGACGCGCTTGACGGCACCATTGCCCGCGTCGCCAACCAACGGACTAGGCTTGGAGAGGTGCTGGATCCGTTGGCAGACAAACTCCTGCTCACCACTGGGTTCATTACCCTGTCCGTGATGCATCTGGTCCCGCTCTGGATCACCATCTTGGTGACCAGCCGCGACCTTATGCTGATGCTCGGGGCCGCGGTTGCGCATTTCACAAATATGGAAGTTGATATCTCGCCGACTGCCCTGGGAAAAGGGACTACGCTCGTCCAGCTCACGACACTGGTCACCGTGGTTTTTTTTGCCTCCCGACGGATGGATCTCGCTGTCCTTGACCCGCTATTGTATGTGATGGCATGCGTCACATTCTTGTCTGGTGCGCATTACCTGTCTCGAGGTTACAGCCACCTCACTTCTGGTCAGGCGTAACGCGCCTCCACTCCCGCACCACTCCGTTCGAGATCAGCGGCCCTCTTATTTTCCTGCAATCGTTTGACAGTTTTTGGGTCGTCTTATAGACTTCGAGCATAGTTTCCTGCTGCATTCGTGCGTGCCTTGCCTGGCGGTCAAAGGAGTGGAAACAGCTGTATGAGTACATTCGCTTACGTCGGACGCAACCGCCAGGGTGCCGTGAAAAAGGGCGAACTCAGCGCCAAGACGAGAGATGAGGCGGTGGACCAGCTCCGCAAGCAGCAGGTCGTTGTGACCAGCTTGGAAGAGAAATCAGGCAAAGGCGGGAAGTTCAAATTTAGTCTTGGGAGCGGGCTCAACGATAAGGATCTCGTGGTGTTTACCCGCCAATTCGGTACGATGATCAATGCCGGGTTGCCGTTGATTCAATGCCTCGACATCCTGTCCACCCAATCGGAAAACAAAGTGTTGCGAGAAACCGTCGCGGATGTGAAAAACGGCGTGGAGGCCGGATCCACATTCTCCGATGCGTTGAAGAAACATCCGAAAGTGTTCGACGAGCTCTACACCAACATGATTCATGCCGGCGAAGTCGGCGGCCTGCTGGATACGATTCTCACTCGTTTAGCCAAGCACATCGAGAAGGCGATGAAGCTGAAGGGGCAGATCAAGTCGGCCATGGTCTATCCCACGGCCATCGTCGGGGTGGCGATCATTGTCATCAGCGTGCTCATGGTGTGGGTGATTCCGGTGTTCGCCCAGATGTTCCTCGAGATGTCGGGCGGAAAAATCGGCTTGCCGGGCCCGACTCAACTGGTGATCAATATCAGCAACTTTTTCCAAAGCTACTGGTACGCCATGGGCGGCGCCCTTGTGGGCCTGATTATCGCGATCAAGCGGTACTATGCGACGGTCAATGGTCGCATCGTCATCGACCGTCTCCTGCTGAAAATCCCCGTGGTCGGAGACCTGATCAGGAAAGCGTCTGTTGCCAAGTTCACGCGAACATTGGGGACACTGATCACAAGTGGTGTGCCCTTGCTCGAAGGGCTGAGTATTTGTGCCAAGACCTCCGGCAACAAGGTGATCGAGGAGGCGCTCATGAATGCTCGAGTGAGCATCAGCGGAGGAAAAACGATTTCCGAACCCTTAGCCAAGTGCAATGTATTTCCCAAGATGGTAACCCACATGATCGCCGTCGGAGAGTCCACCGGCGCGCTCGATGCGATGCTGGGCAAGATCGCCGATTTTTATGAAGATGAGGTCGACCAGGCGGTGGACACGCTGACCTCGCTGCTCGAACCGATCATGATGGTGGTGCTGGGCACCGTCATCGGGTTTATTGTCATCGCGATGTATCTTCCGATCTTCACGATGGCACAGGCCATCCAATAACGACGCGGCACAGGCGCGTCTATCTTCTGGCGTGAGGGTCTGCTCGTTCGAGAGGGCCCGCGCCGTACATCCACAGGGCACTGCGCCCACCATGCTGTCCCCGGCCCATCCAATCCGAATCGACGGAGACGAGCCGTCTCTCCTCACTCGAGCATTGCCTTCGAGCGCCTTGGCACTACCGCGTGCGCCAGGCGTCGAGCGGTCGATGCCTGAACTGAAAACCAGACTCCATTGGTTAATGGGCCTCCGCGTCGTGGTGGTGACGCTCATGCTGGGGTTGTCGTTGGCCTTCCAGGCGACGCGCGGCGAATTCGCAGTCACCTTTTCCACCCTGATCATCTTCACCTACCTCATCACCATCGTGTACGCCCTGCTGTTGCGCTATTTGACGGCTCCCCGCTCGCTGACGGTGTTTACGTGGGTGCAGGTGGGGATGGATTTTGTCTTGGAAACCATCCTCGTCGCGCGGACCGGCGGCATCGAAAGCCCCTTCGCGGTGCTGTATGTGATTACGGTCACGGTCGCCAGTCTCGTCCCGCGTCGCCGGGTGGGATTGGTGACCGGAGCCGGTTGCACGATGTTGTTTGGGATGGTCACGATCGTTCAATACGTCGGCCTTCTGCCGTCCTCCGCTTGGCTCGCCCCCAGCAAGCTTGCGGGACCTGAAACATGGCAAACATTCGGGGTGTACGGCTTGGCGTTCTTGGTCGTGGGACTGTTGAGCGGCGTGCTCGCCGATCAGCTTCGTCGTGCCGATCAGTCATTACAGGAGAAGGAACAGGGACTCTCGCGGCTCCAAGTGTTCCATGAAAATATCGTGCGGAGCATCAGCAGCGGTGTATTTACCACCGACGAAGCGGGCCACATCACCTCCTTTAATCCGGCCGCGCACGAGGTGACGGGATATGCGTTCTCGGAAGTTCAAGGGCGTTCCTGGCGCGAAGTATTCAATTGGCATCCCAGCGAAACGACGGAGGATGCCGAGGTGACGTCGATGGCTTCGGTCCGGTTTGAGGTGGAATGCCAGCGCGCCGATGGGAGCCGACTCGTGCTGGGGATGACCGTGTCCCCGCTGCATGAGCAAGGTACGCAGCGCGGATTGGTCGGCGTGTTCAAGGATCTGACGCAAATTCGATATTTGGAAGAGGAGATGCGCCGACGGGAGTGGCTCGCCAACCTGGGCGAGATGTCGGCCGGAATGGCACACGAAATCCGCAATCCACTCGGCGCGTTGGCCGGAGCCATGCAGATGCTCCGGCAGGATGTTGGGCCGGACGAAACGAGCCAGCGGTTGATGGATATTGCGATTCGAGAGGCCAAACGGCTCGACAATATTATTACTGAGTTTTTGCAGTATGCCCGTCCACCCGCATTGCATTTGGTGGAGCATGATTTGAACAAAGTCCTTGCCGATACGCTGGATCTGATTCAACATGAAGCGCGATCTCGAAAAGGTATTTCGATCGTCTCCAAGCTGGCGTCTGAAACGCTGACCGCGCAGGTCGATCACGATCAGCTGAAGCAGGTATTCTGGAATCTTGCCACGAACGCATTCGAGGCGATGTCCGGTGGAGGCACCCTGACAATAACCACCGGACTGCGGCGAGTTGAGGTCGGCGGCTGCCGCACCGATGTGATCGAAATAGGGTTTCAGGATAGTGGGGAAGGAATTCCCAAACAGAATTTCGATAAAATTTTCCTGCCGTTTTTTACCACGAAAAAAGAAGGGTCCGGGCTGGGGCTGGCCCAGGTGCACCGCATTGTGGAGTTGCACGGCGGATGGGTCAAAGTCGAGAGTGAGGTCGGGACCGGGGCACGGTTTGTCGTGTGTCTCCCGCGGTCCGCAGAGACCGGCCGCGGCTGTGGCATGAAGGAAGGGAACCGTGGAAAAGATTCTAGTCGTCGATGACGAACAAGGCTTGCGCGAGGTTCTGAGTATTATGTTGAAGCGGGCGGGTTATGCCGTCACGTTGGCCTCCGATGGTGAGGAAGCGATCTCGCACCTTCAAAAAGAAATTTTTGATCTCGTTATCACAGACCTCAAGATGCCTAAGGTGGGTGGCCTGGAGGTATTGAAAGCGGTGAAAGCCTCATCGCCGGAAACCGTGGTCTTGATGATCACGGCATTCGCGTCGGCGGAGTCGGCGGTCGAGGCGATGAAGCACGGCGCCTACGACTATCTCACCAAACCGTTTCAGGTCGACGAAGTGCAGTTGATCATCCGCAATGCAATGGAACGGCGGCGGCTCTCGACGGAGAACATGCTTCTCAAGCGAGAGCTGGCCAGCCAGTCGTCCTTCTCTCAAATTATCGGCCAGAGCGAGGCGATGCAGAAGGTTTACGATGTGATCAAGAAGGTGGCCGATTCGAAAAGCAATGTGCTGATCGGCGGCGAAAGCGGCACCGGCAAAGAACTGGTGGCGCGGGCGATTCACTACAACAGCGCGCGCGCGCCGATGCCCTTCGTGACGGTCAATTGCAGCGCAGTGCCGGAAACGTTGCTGGAAAGCGAGTTGTTCGGCCACATGAAGGGCTCGTTTACGGGCGCAATCGCCAATAAGGCCGGTTTGTTTGAAGTAGCCAATGGAGGCACCATTTTTCTCGACGAGATCGGTGACACGACGCCGGCCATTCAAGTGAAGCTGCTGCGCGTCATTCAAGAGCGGGAATTCCGACGGGTGGGCGGCACCCAGGATGTGAAGGTCGATGTCCGCATCGTGGCGGCCACCAATCGGGATCTCGAAAAGGCCGTCGCCGAAGGCGCCTTCCGGGAAGATCTCTATTACCGGCTGGATGTGATCCCCATCAAGCTCCCGCCGCTGCGCATGCGCACCGGAGACATTCCTTTGCTGAGCCAACATTTCTTGGAGAAATTTTCCAAGGAAAGTGGTAAACCAGTTCCGACGATGAGCCAGGAGGCCATGCGCGTGCTGTTGGCGCATGAGTGGCGAGGTAACGTTCGGGAGTTGGAGAACGTGGTCGAACGCGTCGTGGCTTTCACCATGGGATCGTCGGTGACGGATGCGGATATTCGCGGATGGCTGCACAAGCCGGTGAACAATCAGCAGGCCCTGCCGGCTGAGTTACCGGAGGACGGCTTGGACTTGGAGGGGCTCATCAACACGATCGAGAAGGACTTGCTCCTGAAAGCGCTCGAACGGAGTCAGTGGGTCAAGAAGCGGGCTGCGCGATTGTTGCGGTTGAATACCCGGTCGTTCCGGTACCGTCTCGAGAAATACGAAATCAAAGGAGGCCGGGATTAGCGCCGCCCCAGTGATCTGCGAGTGAATGTTACCAGTCTGCGTATTCTGACTCCTGCCAAAGTCAATCTCATCCTCCGGGTGCTTGAGCGGCGTCCTGACGGCTTTCATGCCATCTGGTCGTTGATGCAGACGGTCGGACTCGAAGATGAACTCATCCTCACCATTCGGGACGGCGGCCCTGGTCGGATCGCTTTGCGCTGCGACCACGCCGCACTGGCGGCGGATCAGACGAATCTGGTCTATCGAGCTGCGCACTTGGTTTTGGACCAGGTCGATCGAAATGTGGATCTGTCGATCAACTTGAGTAAACGCATTCCGCTCGGGGCCGGATTAGGGGGCGGAAGCAGCGATGCGGCCGCCACCATTTTGGGCCTGACTCGCTTGTTGGGATTGGACTGGCCGGTTGAACGGATGAGCGAGATCGGGCAGCAATTGGGCAGCGATGTGCCTTTTTTCTTCCTGGCACCCGCGGCCGTGGTCACTGGGCGAGGTGAGCAGGTACGATCGGTACAAGTGAGCGGGACGCGGTGGATCGTGCTCGTGAACCCCGGGTTTCCAGTTGAAACCAAATGGGCCTATCATCAGCTTTCCGCGAGCAGGCCAGCCGTACGCCCACTCTCTCAGGCACTGCAGCAATTGGGCAGCCGTTCGGTGCTGGATTGGTCGGAGATTATTCCATTGGTGGAGAACGATTTTGAAGCGCCGGTGTTTGCGGAATATCCACGGCTGGAAGAAATCAAACAGCGACTGCTGAGCCAGGGAGCTGAAGTGGCCCTACTATCTGGAAGCGGCGCCACAACGTTCGGCGTCTTTGCCGATCAGGCCGGCGCGGAGCGGGCCGCAGCGGTGTTTGCCCGCGATCCGAAGACGAAAGCCTATGCCGTGCCGACGGCGGGCGCGCCAGTGGCCAGTATGGCCTGAGCGCTATGGGACGCAACAGTGAGGCGAACGTTCGAGGGAATGCTTTCCCCATTCAGCTTGGCTGGGTCGACTCAGCTGGCCTCGAATCGGTTGACAACTTCCCAGGCTTTTCGCTATTGTGCTGTGCTTCGGTAGGCGTCCTCTTGTCCTGACAGTGCACGAGGCTCAGCGGGATTGTAAACAGGTCCTGTCCGTGCCCACCGTTTTACACGATTCGACAAGAACCGTAACAGCATCGGCATCGCCACGTACCGCATCGAAGGGGTGGAATGAACAGGGAACTGAAGCTCTTTTCGGGCAGCGCCAATCCTGCGCTTGCGGGAGCTATTTGCACCTATCTGGATCTGCCGATGGGCGCCGCGACTGTATCCGCATTCAGCGACGGCGAAATTCGGATGCGGGTCGAAGAAAACGTGCGCGGAGCTGATGTATTCGTCGTTCAGTCGTGCTGTGCCCCGGTCAACGACTCGATCATGGAAATGCTCATCATGATCGACGCGTTGAAGCGTTCGTCGGCTAACCGCATCACAGCGGTGATTCCCTATTATGGTTATGCCCGGCAGGACCGCAAGGATCAGCCGCGCGTGCCGATCTCGGCGAAGCTCGTGGCCGATCTCATCTCGACGGCGGGAGCGGACCGGGTGCTGACGATGGATCTCCATGCGAGCCAAATTCAGGGATTTTTCAATATTCCGGTGGATAACCTCTATGCCCTACCGGTTCTGATGGACTACATCACGAAGCGAAAGGTTGCCGACCTAGTGGTGGTATCGCCGGACGCCGGAGGGGTGGAGCGAGCCCGGGCATTCGCGAAACGGCTGCAGGTGAACCTGGCGATCATCGACAAGCGCCGTGAGGGGCCGAATCAGGCGCAGGTGATGAACATCATCGGCGACGTCCAGGGAAAAAGCGCCTTGCTGCTCGATGACATGATCGATACGGCGGGCACTATTGTGCAGGGAGCCCAGGCTTGCCTGGAAAAAGGGGCACGCGAGGTGTGGGCCGGTTGTACGCATGGGGTCTTGTCAGGTCCCGCGTTAGAGCGACTTCAGCCGTCCTGTCTGACGGAAGTGCTCGTGACCGATTCGATTCCATTGCGTGGCAAAGAACAGAAGTGCCCAAAATTGAAGGTGTTGTCTGTGGCCCCTCTGTTAGGGGAGGCCATCAGGCGCATCCATGAAGATGAATCAGTGAGTTCGTTATTCGCGTAGGCCGTCCGCGTCGAGCGACTGGTCGAGGAGGAGCACCATGAAATTCGATTTAATCGTTGAGAGCAGAGAAGGTGGAGGCAAGGGCCCCGCGCGTCAACTTCGTCGTGCCGGTCGGCTTCCGGCTGTGTTGTATGGGCAGGGGGAATGTCTCCTGCTCTCGGTCAAGCCTGAAGAACTCGTGAAAATTCTGCGGGCCCAGGCCGGATCGACCGCACTCATTTCTATTACCATCAATGGTGCGAAGTCCAAGGCGAACCGCACGGCACTCCTGCGGGACTACCAGATTGACCCGATTGCAGGTAGTGTGTTGCATGCGGATTTTTTTGAGGTGGCGATGGACAAGCCGATCCGCGTCAAAGTCCCCGTGCATCTGACCGGCGGACAGCCGCTGGGACTGAAAGAGGGCGGCGTGCTGCATCAAGCGCTACGCGAGTTGCATGTCGAATGTCTTCCATCCGTATTGCCGGACTTCATTGCCGTCGATGCCTCCCAATTGCAGATCAATGAAGGCATCCACCTCAAGGACATTCCAAAGACGGATGGTCTGAGGTTTTTGGACGACCCGGATCATATGGTCGTGAGCGTGGCCGCGCCGATGACCGATGCCAAGCTTGAATCGTTGCTCACCACCGGTGCGCCAGGTGCCGAAGGGGCCAAGGAACCGGAGGTGGCTGTGAAGGGCAAGGGAGTGGTCGAAGGAGCTGCCGGTGCGGAAGCAGGCAAGGCCGGCGATGCCAAGGCCGGTGCAGCGGCGCCCAAGGCTGGGGCGGCTCCTGCCAAGAAGGAACCGGAAAAGAAGAAGTAGTGGCGTTGCGCCTTCTCGTTGGATTGGGCAATCCCGGAGTCGATTATGCCAACACCAGGCACAATATCGGCTGCTGGGTGATCGAGCGGGCCGCGGCGCGTTGGTCGATACGGCTTACCAGGAAGGGCGCGGCCCAGCGGGGCTCGGGTCGCGCCGGTTCCAAGCTGGTTGAACTCGCCAGTACCCTTGACTGGATGAACATCACTGGCCCTCCCCTTAAGGGCCTCCTCCGCGAACTTGGCCTGACTCCCGATGATTTGGTGGTAGTGCACGATGACCTGGATCTTGAACCAGGGCGTCTGCGGATCAGGCACAGCGGAGGCAGCGGCGGCCACAACGGCATCAAATCTGTTATCGAGGCTTTGGGCACGCCACAGTTCGTGCGGCTAAAGATCGGCGTCGGTCGTCCAGCCCCCCGGCAAGACTCCGCGGACTATGTATTGGAGCGCGTCTCGCCTGGCGAGATGGCTGTCTATGAGCCGTGCCTCGAACGAGCAGTCGATGCACTCGAACTGCTGCTGAACCGCGATCTCGCCACCGCAATGAATCAGTTCAATGTCCGGGACAAAATAGAGGGAGAGGAGCGCACGAGTTAGCCTCTTCCCGGTGAATGAACGCCCGGAAATGCGCTGTTTACTCAATGCGCACAGTTGCCGGGACGTCCCCGCCGAAATTGCTTACTATCCTCGATTTGCCGGCGTGCGGTTCCGAAAGCGAGGAGAGGAAAAGATCCTGTTCCAACGTGAAGCCTGTATCGTCGACCTTTGCTTGAACGTCCGACGTTGATGAAAACCCCTCCAACGTCGTTCTCGACCGCGCCACTTCTTTCATCCACCTGCCGTCATGGTGGAGTTCGCTCGCGGTGCGCTGTTCATCAGACGAACGACCACTGCGAAATCTCTCCAGACCAACCCATTGTCCTGGTGTGCCCTGTACAAGCCCTCCGACGATTTCTTTGGTATGAAGCTCAGTCGCAGAATCAACACACGGTGGCCCCTGTGTGCTGCAGGGGCCACCACATTTCCGCAAAAGAGATGCGCGCTGTCGCTGTCCTAGCCCTCGGTTCCGCTACGAAGCGCCTGGGTCAAACACATCGTTGTTCCAGTAATCACAGCCGCCTGACCCGCAGAGCGGTCCCCCTTCATAGGGCGTGTTCACCGTGAAGTCCGGGACGCTGATAGGACGTTCGGTGTTGGTTCCCAGTTCGATGGAGGAACTCAACGCGGTCGTTTCATTCGACCCGTTCGGCCTTACGCTCAAGGTGAAGTTGTAGATCTCGTCTGCCGCCACGTCATTGATGCCATGCCGTCGATCCATCAACATTTTGAGGAAGCGGTCGGTTTCCATCTTGGCGGCTTGCTGATCTCCCCGGTCCAGGTCTGTTCTGATGCGGTCGAGTTTCTGGAAGTAGGGAGCGAAATCTGAGGAGGGGTAGTTCGCTTTCTCGAACGCCACCATGTTCTGCACATCGTCAATCCAAGTCTCGTCGGCGAATGCCGTGCCGCCGCACAGGAATGCGAGGGCGCAGCCTACCGGCAGCACCAATCGCATGGTGTGATGGAGGTTGTTCCAATTCATGGTTGTACTCCTTTCGGAGCGTCTGGTTCGTTTGGAGCCTCTCGATCTCTGATGTCTGTTTCATCGGCTCGCCAGAAGGTGATCAGCCTTGCGCGCCGCGAATGGAAACGGCGGTGACCTGGCCTCTGAAGCGGATGCGTTGACCATGGCAGGCATCTCTTCTACGACGTATGGCCGGGACGGATTCACTTATTGTATGAATGGGACAGAGTGTGCACCATTCCCGTTGAGAGTGATTTCGTCTACACCGAATGGGCGATG
>JBDTWG010000028.1:0-18343 GCA_040006855.1 Nitrospira sp. | reverse complement strand
ACTAGGTACATATCCAGGGGTCGATTCCGAAGCGCAGCGCAAAGATTGAGTATGCACAGAGTCACGCGCATCTCGACCGCTCAGGCGGGTGAAGGGAGGGACCCCATGGGAACAACAATACAGACGTTATGCCTGTCCGCCGTACTGGCGCTCTACCTGGCCTGGCCGGCCGCCTCTCACGCCAATCCATCGCTTCCAAACGAACCAGGCGAGGAATGTCTCGTCGCGCAATCGTACGACACGATCATCGGATTGCTCTTTCGCGACTACTCGCTTCGAGGGAACGGCCAGGTGGACTACCGCACGGCTCGCCACATCATGGGCATATCCTTTGACGATCCTGCCTCTGAAGAACCCGATGTCGCGCGACATCCACTATTTTACTGGTACGACGCGAATCAAGATGGACAGTGGGAGATGTGGGTCGATCGCGACGAAGAAGGCCATCTCGCCAACGCGGTGCGTTACGACTGGAGACAGGGGGAGGACCTGATCACGTCCTCCAAGACCTGGTGAGCCGCACATGACAGCCTGGCATCGCTGTCTCTATAATCCGTCAGGCAGAGGAGGCCTGACCGTGTGGTCGCCTCGACTTTGTCGACCTTTATGGACAGCTCACTTCCCCAATCACTCCGACAGATACCGCCAGGCATTTGGGTGTTGGGTTTCGTCAGCCTCTTGATGGACATCTCCTCGGAGATGATTCACAGCCTGCTACCGTTGTTCATGGTCACGACGCTCGGCGCCGGCACGATCGCGGTCGGCATTGTGGAAGGTCTGGCCGAGTCCCTGGCACTCGTGGTCAAAGTCTTTTCAGGAACGTTGAGCGACTATCTCGGCAAGCGGAAGGGACTGGCCCTCTTTGGCTACTCCCTGGGCGCATTGACCAAACCACTTTTTGCGATGGCGCCCGATATCGCCATCCTGTTGACCGCCCGATTGCTGGACCGAGTGGGAAAAGGCGTGCGCGGCGCGCCACGCGATGCCCTGGTGGCAGACATCACGCCGCCACACCTCCGTGGCGCGGCGTTTGGCTTGCGACAATCCCTCGACACCGTAGGCGCATTCATCGGCCCCTTGCTGGCGGTGGGACTGATGCTGCTCTGGGCCAACGATTTCCGCGCCGTCTTCTGGGTGGCCGTCGTGCCGGGAATGATGGCCGTGGCACTCCTACTGTTCGGCATTCAGGAGCCCCCGTCGCGTCAGGGCATACGTAGAACCAATCCGATCAGCCGGGACAATTTCGCACGTTTGGGGCCGGCCTATTGGTGGGTGGTGGGCATTGGGTCGGTGTTTACGCTGGCTCGGTTTAGCGAAGCGTTTCTCGTCCTGCGCGCACAACAGAGTGGCATTCCAATCGCCTTCATTCCCCTCGTCATGGTGGCCATGAACCTCGTGTATGCGTCCTCGGCCTACCCGTTCGGCAGGCTCTCGGACAGGATGAGTCACAGCAGGCTGCTCACGTGCGGTCTGATGGTGTTGATTGCGGCCGATCTGGTCCTCGCGATGCATGATCACTGGGGCATGGTGATGGCCGGTGTTGCGCTCTGGGGCGTTCACATGGGGATGACGCAGGGTCTGCTGGCCACCATGGTGGCGGACACCGCGCCCGCCGATCTGCGCGGGACCGCATACGGCTGCTTCAATTTGGCCTGCGGCCTGGCGATGCTCATCGCCAGTGTGGTGGCCGGGCTCCTATGGGATCAGTTCGGCGCTGAGGCCACTTTCTATGCAGGCGCGCTGTTTTGTGTGATAGCGCTCGGCGGCATCGCGCTGCACCCGGTCAGCCCCACACAACCAGCGTGACCCGGCAGCCGGCCCTCCGTCATGGGTGAGAAGAGTCGATCAGCACAGTCCTCTTCGCTCTCGCCGGGAATGCAGATAGCTAGAGGGCAGGATCCCCCGACCGTAGCGCCTGTTGAATCGTTGCGTAAAGTTGTTCAATGGCTGCATCCTTGGCCAGAAAGGACACGGCGCCCGCCTCTCGCATCACCTCTTCGACCTGCCAGTTATTGTGCACCGAGAGCCCGATCACGAGGGTCGAAGGCTGCTCCAATTTGAGTTGGCGTGTGGCCTCAATGCCATCCATTCCCGGCATATTGATATCCATAATGACGACGTCCGGCTGCAGTGACTTTGCGAGCATGACCGCCTGCTCCCCATTGGACGCCTCGCCCACCACCTCGATGTCCGCATAGCCTTCCAACACTATTCGAAGCCCTTGGCGAAGCATCGCATGATCGTCAACTAAGAGGACACGCGTTCTGGCAGTACCCGTGGAATCTTCCGAGGAGGCGGCCGGCAGGTGATCAAGGGGCTTGGTCGTCGAGGTCTTCTCTGCATCAACCGCGAAAGGCTCCAGCTCCTTTGTTGCCGCGTAGGGAATGATCAATGTGATCTTTGTCCCCACTCCCTTGGACGACTCGACTGTCATCCGGCCGCCCAGCGCATCCATCCGCTCCCGTATGCTAAAGAGACCAAACATGGGTGCGGTAAAATTCTCAGTGGAGCTCGTCTGGTCGAATCCAACCCCCTCATCGGCAACCCGGAGGTGTAACATGCCCTCCTCGAGCCAAACCGAAATCGAAGCCTGTGTCGTTCCAGCATGTTTTGCCACATTGATCAACAGCTCGCGTGCGGATTGAAACAAGAGCACCGCCTGATCCTCCGGCATTTGCACCAGTTCCATGTCGCAATGGACTGCCACCGTCATTTCCTGTCGCCGCATCTGCTCCGCAAGCCATCGGATCGCCACCACCAAGCCGAATTCACGGAGCACGGGAGGGGTTAATTGCGCGACCAGGGATCTGGTGTAGGTCAGTGCCTCATCCAGCATCTCATCCATTTCCTGCACGAGTCCTGCCGCGGGACCAAGATCGCCCCGTTTGGCCTGACTCAACTTGATGCGGCCGAACACCAGTAATTGCGCCAGATAATCATGGAGCTCCGCCGCGATACGCTGGCGCTCACGCTGTTCCGTCAGCGTCAACTCTGAGGCCAACGCTCTCAAGCGCGTGCGGGAATGGACCAACTCCCGGGTGCGCTCGGCTACCCGTTGTTCGAGTTCAATGGTCCAGCCCCGCATGTGCTCTTGAACCTTTTTGCGTTCCGTAATATCGCGCAGCAGCACCGTATAGGTGACGTGCTCGTCCAACAGGTTTTCACTGATGGCGAGTTCCACGGGAAAGCTGGACCCATCGTTTCGAACACCCAACATCTCCCGACTGAGCCCCTTCAAGCTTGGGTCACTGGGCTCCTGACCGACCGCGAGATCACTGTCTTGCCCACCGCGATAGGGCGACGGCATCAACATGGTGATCGCGCGCCCGAGCAAGGCATCGGACCGATAGCCGAACAGTCGTTCAACGGCCGGATTGACGCTATGGATCATGCCCTGGTCGTCGATCGTGATGATGCCGTCCACAGCACTCTCCACAATCGCCTTCAGCCGCGATCCACTTTCGGCGAGTGCGGACGAGGCGCTATGTCGTTCCCACGCCATGGCCACCAGATGGCAGAGGGTTTGAAAAAACCCTGCTTCTTCTTCGGTAAATCGGTCCTTCCGAGTCGTCCCGAATGAAAGTGTGCCCAGAACCTGTCCATCGTCGGCCTTTAAGGGATGGCATGCATAGGCCCGGGCCCCCATGGCACGAACAAATTCGCCGCGCGGGTCCGACGCAATCAGTTCGGCATCGGCCACTATTGACATCCCAGAGTCGGCTACATAGCTACAAAAGGCCTGCCCCGGATCGAGTCGTTGCGCCTTCTCCACCTGCGCTTCAGGCACACCCAATCCGACAAGAAGGTCAAGGCCTCTGGTCTTTCCGTCCAGTAAAAAGCTCAGACAGAGATCCACGCGGAGAGGAGCCGCGATTTTCTCGTAAATCGCTTTGGTCCAGGCGGCGCGATCGACCGGCATCTCCAATAACATCCGACTGATTTCGAGCAGCAGCGCTTGTTGCTCTTTTCCGCTGCGCAGGATGGCGTCTTGCTCTTTGCGGTCGGTAATGTCGAGGGCGGTCCCAAGGATTTGCGTCGGCTGACCGTTCTCGTCCCGCGAGAAGACGACATTGCGGGAGAGGAACCATCGCCATCCTTTGGTCCGATGCTGGACCCGGCACTCAAATTCCAGAACCTCGCCATCCGCTTGGAACGGCAACTGCGCCAGCTGAGCCATGACAAAGGGGAGATCGTCCGGATGAACCCACCGCTGCAACGTTTCCCGCCCGACCAGCTGCAGTTCTTCCGGCGCATAGCCCAACGTGTCGCCGGATCTGGCATTGGCATACAGATTGCGTTGTTCTTGCAAATCGTACAGGTAGACGCTGGAGGGAGCGGCGTCCACCAGACTTTTGATGAACCGCTCTCGTTCGGTCAGTTCCTTCAACAAGACCCGGCTCTCCTGCTCGCGATCATACAGGCGCAAGAGAGCCTTGGCCGCGCCGATCAACTCGGTGGCTTCGACCGGTTCGCTCAAGTACACATCCGCGCCCCCATCCAATCCCCTGGCTCGTTCCTGCGGTCTCACGCAGGAGGCGGACACCTGCAGCACCATCGTGTGCTCCGTCGCCGCATTCTTCTTGATCAACCGACAGATTTCGATCCCGCTGATGTCCGGCAGTCCGATATCGAGCAGCACCAAGTGCGGTCGTTCCTCATGGACCAGCCTCAGCGCATCCGCGCCCGTGGCGGCCTCCAGGACGCGATAGCCCGCCCGTTCGAAGATCCTCGTTTTCGCATACCGAGCGCCCTCGTTATCGTCCACATTGAGAATGGTATGTCGATAAGATGTGCTCACGGCTCCCTCAGCGGCACTGTGTGCCGTCTGGTTTCCCCTGTAAGACGCCGGGAATGAACTCCGCGACGACGCGTTTGATGGTATCTTCCGACAATTCGCTTTTCATCACAATACCCCGCGTAGATCGCTCCAGCAGGGCTCGCGCCTCGGGTGACAACGCCTGCGACGTCACAATGACGACCGGCGTCCCCGCCAGCTTTTCCGACGCAGCCAGATCCTGAAGGAATTGCCATCCGGATCGTCCGGGCATGTTGAGGTCCAGAAAAATGAGGTCCGGCCGAATCTCCCGGCAGATCCTGATCCCCTCCATCCCGTCTCCCGATTCCGTGATATCACAAGGAACATTGATGAGGCACTTCTTGAGGATATAACGGAACGATTCCTCATCATCGATGATCATGATGCGCGGACGGTCTGCCTCGTCGGCCTGCCCCCTCTCCATCGACGGCTGAATCAAGCGATCCAATTCCGCGATCAATGTCGCAGGCTCGATCGGTTTGACTTGATAGGCGTCGGCTCCAAGCATGAAGGCCTTCCCGCGATCCTCCACGGTGGTCACGATGAGGATGGGAATATCCCGCGTCGCCTCATCCGCCTTCATATGCGCCAACCATTGCCAGCTATCCTCGCCGCTCAGGAGCAGATCCAAAATGATGGCCGCCGGGCGCACCTGCTGGAGAAGTCGACGGGCTTCGCGTAACCCGCCGCTGAGGAGCGGTTGATAGCGGCTGTTCCGCAGGAACTTGTCGTAGATCAATCGCGTCTCCGGATGATCCTCGATGATGAGCACGGGAATGCGAACAGGGTCCAGTTCAAGGTCCGCGCCATCGACCGGCTTCAGGATCTTGTCCATGGCCTTCTCGTGATAGAGAGGAATGGTCAGCGTGAATACGGAGCCGATGCCGATCTGACTCTCAACCGTGACTTGGCCCCCGAGCAGCAAGGCCAGTTTCTTACAGAGCGGCAATCCCAAACCCGTGCCCTTCACTGTTCGCTGAATCGGACTATCAAGTTGACTGAACTCCTCAAATATTTTGGTTTGGTCCTCCGGCTTGATGCCAATGCCCGTATCGGTCACGGCGATTGTGATGTCCTGACGCTCGGGGTCGATCGAAGCTGTGACGCGAATTTCACCTCGCTCCGTGAACTTCAGCGCGTTTGAAATGAAATTTCTCAAGATCTGCGACACCTTCCCCTCATCGGTGTACAACGTCGGAAGGTCCTCCGCTTCCTCGAACAGGAGATTCACCGACGAACTGGTCAGCAGCGGCTTCAGCATGCCCCTGAGTGCGCTGAACATCGTCTTGATTTCAAATTCAACCGGCCGCACGTCGACCTTGCCGGCTTCGATTTTTGCGAGGTCCAATAAATCGTTCACTAACTCCAGGAGACTCTCGGCGGCCTTGCGGACAAACCGGACTTGTTTGTCCTGTTCGGAAGTCAGTTCCCCATCGGATCGATCCAGCAGCAATCCGGAGAGGGCCAGGATGGAGCTCAAAGGCGTCCGAAACTCGTGACTCATGTTGGACAGGAAACGGGATTTCATATGATCCGCCTGTCGGAGATGGTCGGCCTTCTCATCCAATTCGGCGTAGAGCGCGACTACCCCCCGGTTCGTATCTTCGAGTTCCTGATTCATACGGATGAGTTCGTCTTGCCGAAGCCGTAATTCATCCAAAGCCCGCAAGAGCTCATGATTTTGTTGCCGCAATTCTTCTTGCGCATTATGGGCGGGCGTCTGGATCAACTGATCCACCAAGCTCGACAGCTCTTTGACCCCGAGTGACCGGGCTCGTGTCGGAAACACTTTTTTCAAGAGAACCTTGGTGCCTTGCCCGGACGCGGTCTCGATTTCGCATTGGTCCATGAGGCGTTTGGCGCCAACGAGGCCGAGCCCCATGCCGGTTTGAGACTGATACCGCCCTTCCAAAATCCGTTTCAGGTCAGGGATACCGGGGCCGCTATCCGTGACGCGAATCAACAACACTTGGGGAGAGGTCTGTCCCTCGACTAGGAATTCGACCGTGCCGTTCTTGGCATAACGAAAGGCATTGCGGGCAATCTCCGACACGGCGGTGGCAATTCTGGTTTGGTCCTGAGCATCGAATCCGATCAGGCCCGCGATCTGTCGTGCCCGCTGACGCGCGGCCACGACGTCATCCTCATACTTCAAGGCGACATTGATGATCGAGTGGCTCATAGGGCGAGACCTGTCGAACCCGTCAGCATCATATCCTCACCATCAAGCTCTATTCTCGTTCAGGCCGTGCGGCACGTCTCGCATCAGCCATCAAGAATTCTGACCGTCCCTTGCTGTCCGACCTTTGAGCACAATTACCGTCGTATCGTCACGGCCGCGGGTGAAGTCGCGGTACAGAGTGGCAGCAATAAGACTGGGATCGCGGACTGGCAGTCCCGCATAGAGACTGAGATCCCAATGGGTGTTGATCCCATCAGAACACATAATCAGCATCGCCGAGTCGGACCATGGGTACTGAAACTCGGTTACCCGTCTGATCTGATGGCCGAGAATCCCATTCTGAGACACCATGTTGCGGGCTGTTCCGTCCTGCCACACTGCAGCCATAATGTTTCCGATACCAACAAACTTGACGATGCCTTGGTCATGAAGAATCTCTGCCACCCCTAATGCTGCGCCTCTGGTCGAACGGAGCGCCCCATGCGCGAAGTCGATCTGGTCACTGAGGGGAGCGTCATGATGTTCGCGCAAACTCTCGACCGCGAGAACGGCCGCCTGCGCCGCCAGGGGGCCATGGCCTAACCCGTCCACCACCGCACATACCGTTCGTCGGCTTGATGACTCGACATACCACGCATCCCCAGACTCGGTCTCCCCTTGTATGGCTACATTGATTACACCGGTCCGAACGGCCTCTGCTTTGCCCGCGCTCGGTATGACCCCATTCCATATTCGAGCCACGAGGCCTGTCCCGCGACCGGGCATGGAGTAAATGTCGAATTCCGTCGCCATCCGAACCATAGCCCCGAGGCCGGTACCGCTGCTGCCTGCCGTGGAGTGACCGTCCTGCAGGGCGCGACCGACATTGGCCATACCTGGTCCTCGATCCAATGCCACGAGTTCAATTCCCTGCACCGGCCCATGGGCCACGGTTCGCAGAAATATCTCACCCTCTTTCGCGTGCTTGACCAGATTCGTGCCCATTTCCGATGCAATCACTGCACAGATACCTGCTTGCGTTTCACCCAATCCGGCCTGGCCTGCTAATACCGTGACCTTCCGACGTGCCTCGGCCACTTGGCTGGACTCCTCTATTCGAAACTGAAACTGCTTTCCCACCCCATGCTCGGTTACCAATCTCCCCTCACTTCCAGCGCGCGATCGTGACCGTCGTGCCTTTATCCACTTCCGTCTGTATATCGAAATCATTTACGAGGCGCTTCGAGCCACTCAGCCCCAGCCCCATTCCATGGCCGGTCGTGAACCCATCTCTCAACGCTTTCTCCAAATCCGGAATCCCAGGCCCCTGATCGGTAAACGTCAGTCGCACTCCTCTGCGTACACCTTCTTGAAGGGCCTGAACACGAACCTCTCCCCCTCGACCATACTCCAGCGTATTGCGAGCCAGTTCACTGGCCGCCGTCACAATCTTCGTCTGATCGACCAGGGAGAACGCCTGCATCAAGGCCCACTCCCGGGTAATTTGACGGACTTTCACAATGTCATCCGAAGACCGGATGGGAAATGTCTCATCGCGCAACGTGGCCATTCTTTCTCACCATGTGAGCGATAGAGCCGTTCAGCATCTCGACCCCTTTGTCGACGTTGAGCGCGGTACGCACACCAGGAAGGGAGAGTCCGAGTTCCACCAACGTAATGGCCACAGCCGGACGCATGCCGACTACCACCGTTTCCGCATCTAAGACGCGTGCCATGTTCGCGATGTTGCCGATCATCCGCCCGATGAACGAGTCCACAATCTCAAGTGAGGAAATGTCGATGAGGACGCCGTGGGCGCGGTCTTTGACGATCCGGCCGGTCAGATCATCTTGCAGCGTCATGGCCAGGCGATCGTGCATATCCACCTGGACAGTGACCAACAGAAAGCTTCCCATCTTTAAAATTGGGATTCGTTCCATGGTCATTCCTTCGGCCTCGCCGTCGGAGACTTCGAAATACTCGCACCGGTACGTTGCAGTGCCACCAGAAAGGCATCGGCGAGCGTCGCCTTGGTGATGACTTCGCTCAAATCGACGCCAAGATGCACGATCGTTTGGGCGATTTGCGGGCGAATCCCGCTGATGATGCAATCGGCACCCATGAGTCTCGCCGCCGCGACGGTCTTCAAGAGATGTTGCGCCACCAGCGTGTCAACCGTCGGTACCCCGGTGATGTCCATGATGGCGATCATGGCGCCGGTCTCGACGATCCGTTGCAGAAGACTTTCCATGACGATCTGGGTCCGCGCACTATCGAGCGTCCCGATCAACGGCAAGGCGAGAATATTGTCGAACAGCTGGACTACCGGCGTCGAGAGTTCCAATAATTCTTCCTGCTGCCGATGAATGACCTCTTCACGATTCTGTTGATGGAGTTCCATGACCTGCAGGCCAAGCTTGTCGAGGAGCACGGTCGCGGCCCACAGCTCGGCGACGAGATCCTTCGCGTCTTTTGTGCCGACGCCAATCACGTCAAACAGAGGTTGCTTCAGGGAAAAAATAAACGTGGCCGTTTCTGAGGACGTGAATCCCTGCAACAATCTCGACCGGGCTGTCTGTCCTAAGAAGTCTCTGACCGGCTTCCAAGCAGGATCAGCGATGTCCGATCCACCCTCCAGGGACTTCGTGAAGAGACTCAGGAATTCGCGCGACTGGTCCCGCAATTCGCTTTCCTTGATCAGATCTCGGCGTAGCGTGCTCGCAGTCAGTTGCAAAGCCACCCAGTCTTTCAGAATGGCCTCCTGTTGAGTCCGGACGCTCTCGGCTAATTTGCGTTGTTTTTCCATTACCCCTTCCTCCTCCTCTCGAGTTCTGATTACACATTCGGCCGGACTCTACCCGGAAGTAGAAACGGGCAGGCCAGTCTAGGCCTGCGGCCGATAAGTCTCCCACTAGGTGAATCCCTAGAAGCCTAGCTAGGCTATCGGAAATTGAATGTCATTTCTAGGGCAGGGAGAGCCACTCACGACTCGGGACTATGTGAGCGTGGCGGGGCAATTGCTGGCGTTCGAAGCGCGCCTTACTACCAACACATCTTTGCTCAAAGAGGATCTTCCAGGATGTGGGGGGATAGAACCCCGCAATGTTTCCCCATCCAGTTATGACCAATACTCCGATGCCTTCATATAGCCGTGGAGCAGATCCCTTCTGGCCACGACACCGACAAGCTTCTTGTCGCGCACCACGGGCAAGCGTGTCACATATCGATCCTGAAACAAGTTTGCCACCTCTTCGAGCGTCATGTTTTCCCCAGCCGTGAGCGGTGAGGACGTCATGATTTCTGAGGCCAGCACTTTGCGCAGATCTCGTCCTTCGATCATCGCTTGCAGGAGATCGTACTCGGTCACCAGCCCGACCAGCGTCCCCTCTTCTCCGACGACTGGTAATCCACCGAAGTTTTGTTTGGTCATCAAACGGCTGATGGTGAGCGCGTCCGTACGGGGCGTACAGCTGAACGGCGCATCCTGCATGAGTTGACCGACCGTCAGTGTTTTCGGATCACAAGCCTGAGTGAGCAAATCGATTCGGCGCATAGATCTTCCCCTCTCGCCACAGATGGCACGTTAGTTCACGCCCGCGCTCGCGCCTGCCGTCCCGCGCCACGCCGGAGAACGGCCCGCACGACGTCGCGACGAGTCACGATCCCCACCAATCGATTCTCCGCGTTCACCACCGGCACCGCAATGAGGTCGCTCTCCGTCAAGACATGCACGAAGGTGGACAAGTTCGTCTCAGGCGGCACCGAATAGGGATTCTCGCTCATGATCTCTTTCGCACTCAGCGCGCTCCACTGCTGCCCCTCATCGAGCGACAGTAAGAGATCCTGTTCGCTCACCACGCCCAGTAAATGTTTGGACTTATCCACAATCATGACCGGACCGGGACCCTTCGCGAGCAACGCCGCCAAGTCGTCGCCTTTCGTATCGAGACGGGCGGCTTGTACGCGTGTACTCAACACGTCGCCCACCGTCTGATCCTCGAACGCCCCGCGCTTGGTTCCTGGGCGAGCCGGTCGTACTGTCGAGGGCTTACGCTTCTTCACCACCATAGATCCTCCTTAAATGGACAATTCGCATATGAAACCTGACTACATCGTTGACTGTCCCACCTCCACCCGGGCTCCCTCAAGAGACTCCTGTCGCCCTTACTCGGGCTGAGCAGCCAGAGGAGGACTTCGGTCCTCGGCCCAGCGCACATGCTGGGTCGTCACTTTGCCGCGCTTGACCTTGACGCCCTTAGCCTGTTGTTGGTGGCCACCCAGCGTCGCCGCAACCTCGTAGGTGCCGTCCGGCAAGTCAATGAAGAGCCAAGGCCCGGTGACTTGTTCCCCCGGAACCGTGAGGACCGTCCCCCCTTTGGCATTACGCACACTCACCGCCACACCGCTGACGAAGGGCTTCCCGCCTGCTGTAAAGACCAGCTTTAAGGAAAACGGTGGATAGGCCGCCTCGCGCTCCACCTGGCCAATACCGGCGCTAAAGTAGCGAATCGTTCCGCTGTGAAACAACGGAATGACTTCTTTCTGCGGACCGATGTCGGTGGGGATCTCCAGTTCGATCCCATCACCGCTTGCAAGCACGCGAGTAACGACGCCTGCCGCGGCGACGTCCATCCCCACGAGCCACAGGCTCAACCCCAAGAGTCCGCTCATCATTCGCATGACGACTCCACCGCTCACGCCCCGTCTTTCCATATGTCTCTCCCTTCAACATGTTCTCGCAATCGTGATGCCGGAGTTTCGGATGCTGCGCTGGACCAGACGGCACTGGATCCATTGGCCCATTATTCCTTCAGACCCTCCCTCCTTCCGATACGACTGCTGCCAATTACCCCAACGAGAAGCGAGACACTGCTGCAAAACGCCGCAGCGCCGCCAAGACATTACGGCCGACGACGTGTGCCAAACGCTTGGCATTCCATGATACTGTTGCCCAGCCGGTCGATAGCGCTCAGGCACATCCAATGCAGACCTCATTCCAGGGCGAAGCAACGTCAATTGGGAGAAAGAGAACATGAAAATGATGATCGCGGTAGACGGGTCGGAGTTCGCCGAATGGAGCGTGCAGATGCTGGAGGCTGTCGCCAGCCGCCCGCCCGACTCGGTGACGCTCGTCCATGTCGTGGACAGCGCCTCGCTGAAATCCGCCGCCCGCAAACATGCCGCTGTCTCAAAACAGGCGATCGCCGCCATGACGAAAGCCGGCGACCAGATTTTGCGCCGTTTTGAAGGTCTGGCACGGATAGCCTTACAGCAGGCCACCACGAAACCCCGTACGACTATCAACACGATCCTCGCCCATGGCCGCGTGGCGGACACCATCACCACGCTCGCCAAGCAGAAGAAGGCCGACCTGCTCGTCCTGGGCTCCCGCGGCCTGAGCGACGCGGAACATTATCTTTTGGGAAGCGTCTCGCGGAACGTCAGCGCGCTGGCTCCCTGCCCGGTGCTGGTGGTGAAGCGACCGCTTACGGCCTTCTCCCGCGTCCTCTTTGCGGCTGATGCCTCCAAACACTCGCAAGGCGCTTGCAGCTTTTTATGCAAACGTTTCCTGCCGGAATCGGCCCCTGTCACGGTGCTGTCCGTCGTCGAACCGGCCATCACGGAACTCGCTGTGAAATACCTGTCGAAAGACCAGCTGGACCAAATTTCTGCCCCGAAGCGTCAGGCTGCCGAACAGGTGGTGGAGCAGTTGCGCGACCGGTTCCTCTCCAATGGGTATACGGTCACGACACAGGTGGAGATCGATCATGTGACCGACTCAATCCTCCGACAGGCCACTGCCACCACGGTGGACCTCTTGGTAGTCGGCTCGCGCGGTTTAACGGGATCGGAACGACTCCGGTTGGGAAGTGTCTCGGAAACGCTACTGAAATATGCGCCTTGCTCTGTGCTCATCGTGCGAGGATGGCGTGCCTGAACTGACTGCGCTCGAGATTTGCCGCCTGGCACCCAGCCAGGTCTATCGCGCGCTCGCCACCTCGCCGCAGGGCCTCTCAGACGACGACGTGCGGCGCAGAGCCACCCGGTATGGGCCGAACAGTCTGCAGGCCCTCCGGGGAGTCTCGCTCGTCAGCCGATTTGCCCACCAATTTACCCATTTTCTGGCCCTCCTCCTGTGGTTGGCCGCAGGTCTGGCCTTTCTCGCGGATGCCCTCCACCCTGGCGAAGGCATGGCCACGTTGGGCTGGGCTATCCTCGGCGTCATCCTCATCAATGCCATCTTCGCCTTCCTGCAAGAATACCGAGCCGAACGCGCGGTGCAGGCACTGCGCGGCATGTTGCCGGCCAAAGCCTGGGTTCTGCGCGCCGGGCAACAGCAGCAGATCGCCCGCAGTGAGCTGGTGCCGGGCGATGTGCTGATCTTGGAAGAGGGCGAACAGGTTCCCGCGGACGCGCGACTCACCGACGCCATCGGCATGCGTGTCGACAACTCCTCTCTCACCGGGGAGTCCAAACCGCAACGGCGCTCGGCTGAGCCGATCACGGACGGCCAGCCGCTCGACATGGCCAATCTAGTCTTTACCGGCACCACGGTCCTCTCCGGCCATGGCCAGGGAGTGGTCTTCGCGACCGGCCTCAATACGGAGTTCGGCAAAATTGCGCACCTGACCACGACGGTGCAGGCAGGCCTGAGTCCTCTGCAACAGGAAATCGTGAAGGTGACGCACGTGGTCGCCGGCCTCTCACTCGCCATGGGCCTGGTCTTCTTCACGATTGGCGTCGGTATGGGGTTAGGCTTCTGGACCAGCGCGATCTTCGGCATCGGCATTATCGTGGCCAACGTCCCTGAGGGGCTCCTGCCGACTGTCACCCTCGCCCTCGCGATGGGCAGCCAACGCATGGCCAAGCGCAAGGCGCTCATCAAGCACCTCGCGTCCGTCGAAACGCTGGGCTGCACCACCGTGATCTGCACCGACAAGACCGGGACACTGACGCAGAACCGGATGCGGCTCGACAGGTTATATGTGGACGACCTCGTCGTGGAATCCCACGAGGGCTGTTTGTTCACGAAGAACCGTCTCATTACCGCCGCGGAAGCCGAACGCTGGCGCACCCTCTTCGACGCGATGATCCACTGCAACAACGCCAAACGCACCCGCCACCCGGACGGGCGTAGCCGCAGCACCGGAGACCCCACCGAGACGGCGCTGCTGGAATTCGCCGTGGACCATGGACTCCTCCACCGTCCGCTCCTGCAACGCATGGGCGAGTTGCCCTTCGATGCCGATCGCAAACGGATGACCACGCTGCATTGGAGCGAGGGCCGGTTGCTCGCCTTCACCAAAGGCGCACCGGAATCAGTGCTGCCGCTGTGTACGATGCAGCAAGGGTCGTCGAAGCCCACCCCGCTCACGGTCGACGGGCGCAAGAAGGTACTGGCACAGAGTCAGGCCTTCGCCCAACAGGCCTATCGCGTGCTCGCCGTTGCCACGCGCGAAGTGGAACGAGGCGTGGAACGACTGGAGATCGACACAGTAGAGCAGGGACTGACCTTTCTGGGGCTCGTGGCGATGATGGACCCGCCGCATCGTGAAGTGCCGGATGCGATCCTGAAGTGTCGACGGGCCGGTGTTCGCGTCGTCATGCTGACCGGCGACCATCCGCTGACAGCGTTGGCCATCGCGCGCAAGATCGGCCTGGCGCCAGAGGCGATACCCACAGTACCAGGCCGTTTCGTGCCGGTGATCGAAGGCGCGCAACTCGACGGGTTCACCGACGACCAACTGCGCCAGTTGCTCACCCCGACCTCTCCCGGCGAACCGGACCCGGTGTTCGCCCGCATGGCGCCGCGGCATAAAATGCGTATCGTCTCGGTCCTTAAGGACATGCGCGAAGTCGTCGCCGTGACGGGCGACGGGGTGAACGATGCGCCGGCGTTGAAAATGGCGGATATCGGCATCGCCATGGGAGTGACCGGTACCGACGTCGCCAAAGAAACCGCGGCGATGATCCTTCTCGACGACAACTTCGCCACCATCGTCAACGCCATTGAAGAGGGACGGGCCGTCTATAACAACATCCGCAAATTCGTGACCTATGTCCTGGCGAGCAATGTCCCGGAGGTGGTGCCCTATCTTGGATTCGGCCTGTCGTCGATGCCGCTGGCCCTGACCGTCCCGCAAATTCTCGCCGTCGATCTGGGAACCGACATGGTACCGGCCCTGGCGCTTGCCGCGGAACAGCCGCAAGGTAGCGTCATGAACGAACCGCCACGACCGCGAACGGAACGACTGCTCAGTTGGGATGTATTGCTGCGGGCCTATGCCTTCCTGGGGCTGATCGAAGCCGGCATTGCGATGGGAGGGTTTTTTCTTTATTTGTATAGCCAAGGCTGGATATGGGGAGCCACACTTGACTGGAACTCCTCGTTGTATAAGGAAGCGACCACCGTCACGTTTGCCGGCATCGTGGCGGCCCAGGTCGCGAATGTCTTTGCCTGCCGATCCGACCGGGTCTCGGCCTTCCGGCTCGGCTGGTTCAGCAATCCCTTGATCCTTGTCGGTGTGGCCGTGGAACTCACCATCTTGTTCACGATGACCTACAGCCCGCTGGGGCACCTGATCCTGGGCACCGCGTCACTCCCCGCCTGGATCTTTGGGCTGTTGGCCTTGGGAGGGATCGGACTGTTGCTGGCGGACGAATTCCGCAAGTTTGTCAGCGAGCGAATGAGACAACGGCACCCATCGGCACTGAGCCGACCATGAACGTCGAATCGGACTGAAAGAAAGGAGCATTTATGACGACCGCATCGGGCCAGCACGTCAGCGATTACATGCACCGCGAATTGGAGGTGGTTCCACAGGATGCGTCCGTCGTGACCGTCGCCACCAGAATGCGGGCGCGCAGCATTGGCTCCGTGCTGATCGAAACCTTTGATCGCCCACATAATGATTGCCGGATCGCTGGGATCGTGACTGAAACCGATCTGGTCAGCAAAGTGCTGGCGCCAGGCCGAGTCCCTTCTTGCACCAGCATGCTGGATATCATGAGCAGCCCCCTCATCACTATTGCCCCAAACCGTCCGATGCTCGATGCCAGTCACCTGATGGAAACCAAAAAGATACGGCACCTCGCCGTCTCCGAAGGCGCCGAGGTCCTCGGCGTGATTTCGGTACGCGATCTGGTGAGGCACTTCGTCGAAGCCGACGGCGGCCCGGTGCAGTCCCTCAACGATGTCTATCGCCCCCTGAGCGTGCTCATGAACCGCGCCATCGTCAGCATCGGGAGTCACCACACCGCCCTCGCCGCCGCACAACGAATGGCGGACAAACATATCGGGGCGCTGTTTGTGATGGAAGCGGAGGAACTCGTGGGCATCGTCACGGAAGCCGACTTGGTGCGAAAACTCCTCGCCGACCAACTCGATCCCGTGGCAACGCACGTGGGAACCGTGATGAATTCACCCTTGCTCGACATCGACATCAACCGCACCATCCACGATGCGAGCGAGCGCATGGCAGAACACCGGATTCGCCATCTGGCCGTCACGGAGAATGGAAAGGTCGTCGGCGTGCTTTCGATTCGAGACCTGGTGAAAATGGTGTCGATTCGCGATCGCCCGGAGTTCCTGCGGCGGACATGATCGACGCATAACGGGAATCAACGCAGCTTGACTTCATATCTCGTCTCATCCGACCTTTTGATTGCGCCTAATCACTCGGGACTGTAAACTTTGTCGACACCCGTCTATGCCACACCCCCTCGCATGACAGATCGCATCGCGCGTCTTTTTTTCACGAATGGAGTTGCTGATGTTGGAATGGCTGGCCAATCCACAAATCTGGATCGCCCTGGGCACCCTGACCGCGCTGGAGATCGTGCTGGGAATCGACAATATTATCTTCATCTCCGTCCTTGTCGGCAGGCTGCCCCGCCATCAACGTGATGTGGCACGCAGGGTGGGGCTTGGTCTTGCCATGGTGGCACGGCTGGGCCTGTTATTTTCCATCTCATGGGTGATGGGGCTGACCCAGCCCTGGATGACGGTCTTCGGTCAGGGGATTTCCGGTCGCGATCTAATTCTTATCGGCGGCGGGATGTTTCTCATGGCCAAGGCCACCCATGAAATCCACAACAGTCTGGAAGGCATCGAGGAGCCGGCGGCGCCGGTCACCGCCGCGAGCCTGGGCATGGTGTTGGTACAAATCGGACTGTTGGACATCGTCTTTTCGTTGGATTCGGTGATCACGGCGGTGGGACTGGTTGAACATGTGTCGATTATGGCGATCGCTATCATTCTCGCCGTCGTCGTGATGTTGATGGCAGCCAAGGCCATCGGGGACTTTGTGGATGCGCACCCCACGATTAAGATTTTGGCCCTGTCGTTTTTGATTCTGGTCGGCGTGACGTTGATGGTCGAGGGATTCGATGTGCATGTGCCCAAGGGCTACATCTACTTTTCCATGGCCTTTTCTGTGACCGTCGAAATGTTGAATATTCGCATGCGTAAAAAACGGGCCGCACCGCTCAAGCTCCACAGTCGTTATGCGGACGAGCGACGACCGTAGACCTGCGGATTGGACTCGCCACGTCCCGAACCCGCTGTGATGCCTCACTCACCATGGAGGCCTTCCGGCACGGAGAGCAGATAGTTCGCATCGACCGATTCCTCCCATGCGCTTCCTCGCTGCGCTTGCCCCATCGTCCATCCTCGCATGAATAACAAGGCAAGTACCGGCTCAGTCCTCGGATCCATTGAGGACTCGGCCTGTTTCTGACTCGTGACTCTCCCCACCACCGTCACCCTTGTCCAGTGCTTCCAATTGGGAGGCAAGGCGGAGGCATTTGGCACCACGACCCAATAGAGTCCGGCCTCCGGTCCAGCATTGACGGTCGGACGATGGGGCCGGTAGTCCTTGTCCAGCGGGCGATTCTTCAAATGCAGCCACAGCCGTTGCCCCTCCTGTTTTTGATTCACCACCACCCCGCCCAGAATGACCGCCTTCCCTTGGTACGACTCCGGCGACTCGGTGAGGGAGGTCAACGTGGCTCCGGGCTCCGCTTGCTGAACATATCGAGAGGGCAAGGAACTACAGCCCATCGATAGGAACAACCACACGATTCCCACTACGATCAGATTGATGTGAGACCTCAAATTATCCTCCCTGCTCTTCGGTGCTTCGATGAGCGCCGATCACTGCGTGCATCGCTTCCAGCCGCTGAGGGCACATCGTTGCGCGATCAAGGGCGTCATGCTCCCCAGGTCCAGTGAGACCCGCGTCATCACCTCGTCGGCCATCCGCCCATCCTCGAAACATTCGTACGCATCGTCGAGAAAACCACCTCGCAGGAGCGGATGCTGGAGAAACCGTGGGCCGGGTCCACTGGCAACTTCAAGCGGCCGT
>JBDTWG010000027.1:0-18412 GCA_040006855.1 Nitrospira sp. | reverse complement strand
ACAGCCCTCCGACAGAACGCTGCTTCACCAAAGGCGTGAATGTTGTTGTAGTAGGCCATTAACACGATGGGAATCTGTGTGTCGCCGCGAAGGTGCCGAACGGACTCCAGGATCATTCGCAGTGACGTCCCGCTTCGCAAGCCGCGCTCCGCCGCCTTCTGAATCACCGGTCCGTCGGCGATGGGATCGGAAAAAGGCACACCCAGCTCGATGATGTCGGCCCCGGCGCGTTCCAATTCGAGCACCAATTGCTCCGTCTCCTGGAGCGACGGATCGCCCGCCATGATATACGTAATGAGCGCTTTCTCGCCTTTCGCCTTCAGCCGATCCAATGTCCCATCCAAGCGATTCATATCGATATACCCATGCCTCTCGCTAGTCTCTCACAACTCTTCTTTGCAGGATGTTCAAAATGGCTGCTAGCGCGGCCGCAGCAAGCGAAGCTGTGAGGCGTCCCTTCTTACCCACCCACCCCGAACCTGCCGTGACAGGTTCTTTTCCCATGGCGCTACGTCGAGCTTCTGAGGTTCACGACGCGCTGAATAAAGCGCGTCACGTTTGGGAACGCCGGCAAGACGGTGAGCCGGCAGTGTCTTGCGAGCACAAAGCCGCCGGCCGTTTTCAACATCCTGCTACAGCGTCACGCCTTTCATCCTGGCCACCTGCTGCACGTCCTTATCTCCGCGCCCAGATAAGTTCACGATGAGGACCTGACTCTTTTTCATTTTTGGGGCCGATCGCATGACTTCGGCGATGGCATGAGCACTCTCCAACGCCGGCATAATCCCCTCCTCCCGCGCGAGCAGATCGAACGCCGCTAATGCTTCATCGTCCGTCACGGACGTATAGTGGGCACGATTCGTTTCTTTGTGGAAGCTGTGTTCCGGCCCCACCGCCGCATAGTCCAAGCCAGCCGATACGGAATGCGTCAGATTCACCTGGCCGTTGTCGTCCTGGAGTAGATAGGTCATCGTGCCCTGGAGCACACCAGGCCGGCCCCCCGCAAACCGGGCCGCATGTTTCCCGCTTTCGATGCCGAGGCCTCCCGCCTCGACCCCGACGAGCTTCACCTTCTTATCCGGGACGAAGGCGTGGAAGAGTCCGATCGCATTGCTCCCCCCGCCGACGCAGGCGATGAGACCGTCGGGAAGGCGGCCTTCCGCGGCCAGAATCTGCTTGCGGGCTTCCCGCCCGATCACCGATTGAAAATCCCTGATCATCATCGGATAGGGATGCGCGCCAAGTACGGATCCCAACACATAGTGAGTCGTCCGCACGTTCGTGGTCCAATCACGCATGGCCTCGCTGATGGCGTCCTTCAGGGTGCGGCTACCGGCATCGACCCCCGTGACCGTTGCGCCCAGAAGCCGCATTCGAAAGACGTTCAGCGCCTGCCGCTGCATGTCTTCCGTGCCCATATAGATTTCGCATTGGAGACCAAACATGGCGGCCACGGTCGCCGTCGCCACGCCATGCTGACCCGCCCCGGTCTCAGCGATGAGGCGGGGCTTCTTCATACGCTTCGCAAGGAGCGCCTGCCCGATGGCATTGTTGATCTTGTGGGCGCCGGTATGACAGAGGTCTTCGCGCTTGAGATAAATTTTGGCGCCGCCCAGACGCTTCGTCAGCCGCTCGGCAAAGTAAAGCGGCGTGGGACGCCCGACATAGTCTTTCAGGTAGTGCTTGAGTTCGGCTTGAAATCGCTTATCCCGACGCGTGCGCTGATAGACCTCTTCCAATTCCAGCAAGGCCGGCATCAGGGTTTCGGGCACATACCGACCACCGTAGGGTCCGAACCGCCCATGTCGATCTGGTATCGCCATATACATTCCTTCAGCTGTTCGTAAAAATAAAAGTATAAACGCTGAAACTATGGTGACACAAGTCTGGCCGCCTGCACGAAAGCCCGAACCTTGCCGTGATCTTTTCTGCCCGGACTTGCTTCGACGCCGCTGCTCACATCCACCCCGTACGGACGGACCTGCTGAATCGCTTGTGACACGTTGTCCGGCGTGAGTCCCCCGGCCAGCAGAATGGTAGCGGCTGATGCCGCTTCAGCGGCCAGCGACCAATCAGCGACCTGGCCCGTGCCTCCATAGGCATCGGGCGAAAAGGCGTCCACCAGAAAACCTCTCACACCGGCCCGGCCTTGAAACTCGGCCAAGGCCAAGAACGATCGACGATCCTTGAGGCGAATCGCCTTCAGCACCGGTCGCCCTAGCGCCTCGCAATAGGCGGCGGTTTCATCGCCGTGGAGTTGCGCCAACGCCAATCCGCAATTGTCCATGAGGTCGCGGACTACCTTGGCCGCTTCATTCACGAACACGCCTACAGGCAATACAAACGGCGGGAGCGTCTTCACGATCGCTCTCACGACCGCCGACTCCGCACAGCGCGGGCTCTTCTTATGGAAGACAAATCCAATCGCATCCGCGCCGGCTTCGACCGCCACCGCCGTATCCTCGGCATTCGTCAGGCCGCAAATTTTGATCTTGACCCTCATGGTCTTAGCAGCTCGTCTTACTCTTCTGCATACCGTAAAACCCGCGATAGGACCACTGACAGGCCTGCCCTTTTCCGTTGAACGTCAGCCCGATCAGGTCCTGCCGCCCGTCCTGCTGAGGCACCGACCACTCACACACTTCTCCGCCGTCCTTGAAGGAATGGCACTTGGTGGGAATCCCCATTTCCTTGATGCGATCGTCTTTGCTGCTCCCCATCCAGGAATCCCACTTGGGCGAGTACTCATGAATCTCTTGATTGACGCAGCCGGCAAGGATCAGCAACCCAGCCGACAATGCCACGGCACACATCCGCATCATAGCGTCTCCTTTTTCGTCTCGCCTCCCAGCAGGTCGCGAATTTTCGCCCCGACATCCTGGGCTCTGATGAGTGACTCCCCGATCAACAGCGCATGCACACCGGCCTCAACCAACCGGACGACATCGTCCCGCTGGTGAATGCCGCTTTCGCTGACGATCAGCTTGTCCTTGGGAATGCGCTTTGCGAGCCGAACGGTGACCCCGAGATCCGTCGAGAACGTCTTGAGGTCCCGATTGTTGATGCCGATCATCCGCACATCCGGCAGCCATTCCAGCACAATATCCAACTCGCGCTCGTGGTGCGTCTCCACCAGCACGTCGAGCGACAACTCCTTGGCTAAGGCCGCAAAGTCGACGAGCTGTCGTTTTTCCAAACCAGCCACGATCAACAGCACCGCATCGGCCCCATAGGCGCGCGCCTCGTAGAATTGAATATCCGCGACCATGAATTCTTTGTTCAACGCCGGGAGGGCCACCTGCCGCTTCACCGCGGCCAAATAGTCCAGACTGCCCTGAAAGAAATCCTTATCCGTCAGCACAGAGACGGCCGCAGCGCCGTGCTCCTGGTAACCCTCCGCGATGGTCACCGGCTCAAACCGCTGCGCGAATTCCGGTCTCAAGAGCCCCAGACTAGGCGAGGCCTTCTTCACTTCAGCAATAAGGGCAGGGTTCGTTGCCGTGCGCCGGGCATCGAGAGCCACGGCAAATCCCATCGTCGGTCCGGCATCGCGGATTTTATTTTTCAGATCCGCGAGATACCCACGGCTGTTTTTTCGCCGGAGTTCCGCTCGTTTATGTTCGAGGATTTGATCCAGAATCACGATGACGCGCTGCCCTTTTTTGTAAAGTCGATGAGTCTGTCCAATTTATCCATGGCGGCCCCTATCTCAATCGTGCGTTGGGCCAACTGAAATCCTTCCTGCAGGGTCTTCGCCTTACGTCCAGCCACCAACGCCGGCGCCGCGTTCAGGCACACGATGTCACGTTTCGCTCCCTTCCGCCCTCGAAGGATGTCACGGGTAATGGCCGCATTGTCTTCCGCGCCGCCGCCGACCAGCGCCTTCGGATTAACCCGTTGCAGGCCAAACTCCGACGGTTCGACAAAATAGGTCGAGACCACCCCCGCCTTGCCCTCTGAAATCCTGGTCCGATCCGTCAACGTGATCTCGTCCAACCCATCCATGCCGTGGACGACAAAGCAATGTTGCGCTCCCAAATGCACCAACACCTTGGCCAATAACTCTGTCAATTCGGCATCGAACACGCCCACAACCTGTAACCGAGCCCCCGCGGGATTTGTCAGCGGCCCGAGGATGTTGAGCAGGGTACGAATTCCCAGCTCCTGTCTGGGCACAGCGCAGTGTTTCATCGCGCTGTGGTAAAGCGGCGCGAAGAGAAATCCAATGCCGACCTCGTTCACACAATCCGCCACCAGCTCGGGCGGGAGATCGATCCGGACACCCAGCGCCGCCAACACATCAGCGCTGCCGCATTTGGACGACACCGACCGGTTGCCGTGTTTCGCGACCGTCAGCCCTGCCCCCGCCACGACAAATGCCGCCGTAGTCGAAATGTTAAACGTGTGCGATCGGTCACCGCCCGTCCCGCATGTGTCTACCACCTGGGAGTCGCCCACTCGGATCTTGGTCGCGCGAGCACGCATCGCTTGGACGGAGCCGGCAATTTCTTCAACTGTCTCGCCCTTCATGCGCAGCCCCATGAGGTAGGCCGCGATCTGCGCCGCACTCGCCGCGCCGTCCATGATTTCTCCCATGACGGTGTCGGCTTCCAGTTCCGTGAGATTGACCCGGTCGGCCAATTTATGCAGCGCGTCTTTGATCATGTCCAAGAACCGATGGCTAGGGGCAGACAGTCGATGGTTGCGGTTACAACTTCAGGAAGTTTCTTAGCAGCTCCTTGCCGGCGGTGGTGAGAATCGACTCGGGATGGAATTGCACACCTTCGATGCCCAGCGTCTTGTGCCGCATCCCCATAATCTCGCCCTCGGCCGTTTCAGCGCTGACCTGAAAACAGTCCGGCAGCGTCTTGCGGTTCACGATGAGCGAATGGTAGCGGGTCGCCTCAAAGGGGTTGGGCAGATTGCGAAAGATCGTACGCCCGTCATGTCGAACCATGGAGGTTTTACCGTGCATGAGACGTTCTGCGCGGATTACTTCACCGCCGAAGGCGACCGCCAGGGATTGGTGGCCGAGACAGACCCCGAGCAGCGGCAGTTTGCCGCCGAAGTATCGGATGGCCTCCACGGAAATACCGGCCTCTTTCGGTGTGCAGGGTCCCGGCGAGATGACCAGCCGGCGTGGCTTCAGAGCGTCGATTTCCGCCAAAGAAATCTTGTCGTTGCGATACACCTGGACGTCTTCCCCCAGCTCGCCGAAATACTGCACGAGGTTGTACGTGAAGGAGTCGTAATTATCGATCATCAACAACATAACAATACTCGGAGCCTATGGCAGATGGCTTATGGCTAATAGCAAGGACACAACGAATCTTCCCATCAGATATATGCTATGCGCTCTACGCTCTTTTTCTATTCCAGACCTTGCTCGGCAAGTTCGATCGCCTTCATCATCGCCCGCGCCTTGTTGCAGGTCTCTTCGTACTCGTGTTCAGGGATCGAATCGGCGACGATGCCGGCTCCGGCCTGAATATAGGCCTGGCGACCCTTGATCACGACGGTCCGAATGTTGATACAGAGATCCATATTGCCGGAAAATCCAAAGTAGCCCACCGCACCCGCATAGGGCCCGCGTCGCGTCGGTTCCAATTCTTCGATGATTTCCATCGCGCGAATTTTTGGCGCGCCTGAGACGGTTCCGGCGGGAAAACAGGCCCGCATGACATCATAGACCGACTTGCCCTTCTCCAGCTCCCCCGTGACCTGCGAGACGATGTGCATGACGTGCGAATACCGTTCGACCTGCATCAGCGAGTCCACCTTGACCGAACCACGCGCCGCGACCCTTCCCACGTCATTCCGTCCCAAATCGACCAGCATGACATGTTCGGCCCGCTCTTTTTCGTCCGCCAGCAATCGTCGCCCGAGTTCTTGATCCTCCTCCTCGGTCTGGCCGCGACGACGCGTGCCGGCAATGGGACGCAACGAGATGTGTCCGTCCTCGCAACGAACCAACGTTTCCGGCGAGGACCCCACCAACTCCACGCCGGCCACACGCAAGTAATACATGTAGGGCGAGGGATTGATCACCCGCAACGCACGATAGAGCTGAAACGGCGTCGTATGAATTTGCGTTTCCCACCGTTGAGACAACACGGCCTGCACGACGTCGCCGGAGCGGATATATTCTTTCGTCCGCACGACCATTTTTTCGAAGTCGGCCTTGTTCATGTTCGGCGTAAACGTGATGGGCTTTCGACGCCGCTTCTGACGGGGCTGTCGCACCGGACGTTTCAAGCGTACGATCATCTTTTCGATTCGCGCGGTGGCATGGCGATAGGCGTCGCGTATATCGCATTCTTTCGTCGATTCCACATAGGCGTTGGCGACCACCTTGATCTTCTGCGACACATTGTCAAAGATCAGCAAGGTGTCCGTCAGCAGGAACGCGAGATCCGGCATGCCGAGGCTGTCCCTGCGCAGAGTGGGGAGTTCCTCAAAGGTGCGCACCATGTCGTAGCTGAAATAACCGACCGCTCCGCCGACGAACCGGGGCAAGCCCGGCACGGCCACCGGTCGATATTCCTCCATCAGTTCGCGCAGACGTTCCAAGGGGTTGCCGCGGCTTTGAATCAGCAGGCTTTTCTTCCCGCGTGTCAACCGCAGATCCCCATTCTCCTCGTGGATGACCGCCGATGACCCGCTTCCCAGAAAAGAGTAGCGCGCCCAATTTTCGCCGCCTGCGACACTCTCCAACAGATAGGCCGTCGGCCCCTGGTCGATTTTGGCGAACGCCGACACCGGCGTTTCATAGTCCGCCAAAATTTCCCGATACAGCGGAATCAGATTGCCTTCCGCCGCTAGGGCACGAAACTCATCCAGCGTCAGAGAATAGTGAGGCTTATTCATTCCGTCACAGGTCGCGAGAGTTAGGGTCGGCTGACGATCAACTTCTGTCCGACTTCAATATTGTCCTTCGTCAGGTTGTTCCACTTGCGTAACTTGTCGAGCCCGACATGATATTTCTGGCCGATGCGATAGAGAGTTTCGCCTGGCCGCACCGTATGGGTATTGCTGGCCTCTGAAGGGAGCTCCGCGCTGAAGGTATCGAGAGCGGTCTGTTCGCGGCCGAGGGTATCCTTGGTCGTATCCATCTTGAAATCCGATGACGCATCAGGCTTTAACGCCTCGTCGACGGCGGCCGAAAAATCCTTCTTCGATGCCTGAGCCGCTTTCTTCGCCTTTGATGGGATGGTGGTGAGGCGCTTCATGTCTTCATGCGCCCGCTTCTCCAACAGCGAGGCTTCCTTCATCGCCTGGGCCTCTTCCTGAATCTGAGCCGCTTGCTGACGTACCGCTTCCACCTGGGCGCCGAGCTCTCGATTGCGCGCTTCGTAATCGCCGAGTTCACGCTTAGTCCGTTTCACTTCACTGTCGAGTTCGGAACTTCGTTTTTCCTCCTGCGCCAGGAGACGCTGAAAATTCAGACTCCGCGCTTTCTCCGCTTCATATTTCTCCGACATCACGCATCCGCTCAGGGTGAGACTGCCTACTATGAGCAACCCGATGGGAACTCCGACTGCGCGTCTTGTCTGTCCGTTACTCTCGCTCATCATGTGGCTCCTTGGCTGCTGCCGATATGCATGGGTTGCTTCCGCATGCGATCAGGACGAGGACGTGGTCGTTCGTCCGATTCGCCTTCGCGGCCGGCGAAAGTGGTAAGAATACGGTCCAAGGCAGCGAAAGTCAAAGTGAAATGGGCCGGTCCTTCGTTTGACCCTCTCCCCACCCCTATGCTACGGTCGCAACAGATTTCCGTTCCACCTATTCCATCTAATCGGCAACCACAAAGACCATGTCATCCAGCACAACACCGTCGACTTCTCGCACTCTCACCATCGAAGGCATCACCCTGCACCTCGCGCAACCCATGACCATGGGCCAAGAATGGATCGGGAACCGAGAAATACTCAAACAATTACTGGCCTGCTGGCTGGTCATCGATGCACGCGACCTGCCCCTGTCTCCACGGATCACCGGCCAACCAGGGATCGGCAAAACCACCTTGGCGATGGCCGGCGCGCGCGAACGAAAACAGAGTCTTTATGTCTTTCAATGCACGGCGGACACACGCCCCGAGGATTTGTTGATTACGCCCGTGCTGGCTGAGTCAGGCTCCATCAGCTACCATGCCTCGCCGTTGATTACCGCGGTGTTGACGGGCAGCATCTGCGTGCTGGACGAGGGCAATCGCATGAATGAGAAGAGCTGGGCCTCCTTGGCTCCGCTGCTGGATCACCGGCGTTGCGTGGAATCGATCATCGCCGGAATCCTGATCAAGGCCCATGCGGATTTTCGCTGCTGTGTCACCATGAATGAGGACGCCTCGACCTATGAGGTCCCAGACTATATCCTTTCGCGCCTGCAACCGACGCTGGGCATGGGATTTCCCGCTCGCGAGGACGAGTTGGCGATTTTGCGCTACCACCTGCCCTTCGCCCCGGCCGAAATGCTGGCCATGACCGTCGAATTTCTTCAGGAGGCGCACCAACTCAGTCTGGACTATTCGGTTCGCGACGGCATCCACCTGCTGCAATACGCCCTGAAACGTCGTGCGCAGGATCCGGCTGACCCACTCTCCGTCGATGCTGCCTGGCGTGAATCTCTCATCAAGGTGCTGGGAGAAGAAGCGCTCGATTTGCCGACGCAGTCACGGCGGCGGAAGCGCGCCCTCGGCGATCAGGCCTTGCCGCAAGGCTTGGGCGATTTTTTCTTCGAGAGCGATGATCCTCTACATCCTGGCCGATAATGGCAGTGCCATCTTCCACCGCCGATTCCATTTTTCGCCTCTCGCCGCGCATCGACCTGTTCCCGATTCTGCATGGAAGCGGCGACGTCGCCCAAGAAGTGCGTGACCGCCTAATCGGCCGCCGGTACGATTGCTTGGCCGTCCCACTGCCGCCTTCATTCGAGCGTCCGCTTGAAGAGGCCATCGCCGACTTGCCGTCGATCAGTGTGATCATTCAACCAGAGACCCAGGCAGAAGGCGCTGCGTCAGTGAATTATGTGCCGGTTGATCCCTGTCAGGCCGTTATCATGGGGCTGCGTGTCGCCATGGGAGAGGGAATGACCCGGGCCTACATCGATCGCGAAACCGCGGTCGTCGAGCCGGTTCCTTTCATTTCCCCCGATGCCTATGTGCTGAAGCGCCTCTCCTACGCCGCCTTCGCTGCCGCCATGGTGTCTACGCTCACGCCGCCTGTGGAAGGGTCGCAGCAGCAGGCGCGTATCGCCTGGATGGCCTTCCAACTCCATCAGCTGGAGATGGAGTACGACCATATTCTGTGTCTCTGTCATTTTGCCGACTGGCCTTGGATTCGCCAGGCCTATCAGCAACGAGCTTCCTATCGGACCTCCGAACCGATGACTAGCCGTCCGGAACGGTACATGGTCGAGCAGTCCTCGTTGTATTTCCTTCTGGGCGAATTGCCCTTTCTGACTGAACTGTACGAACGACGACGGGCCACCGTCCATTCGGACCGCCACCTCTCCATCGACGGCATCAAGGAATTGTTGCTCGAGACTCGCACGCGATCGCGAGCCGTCCATGATGAGGAAGGCCAAACCGTGCCCACCTGGGTGACGCCTCAGCTACTCCAGCTGTACTTGCACTATGTTCGAAATCTCGCGCTGCTCGACCGCCGCCTCACGCCGGATCTCTACCAGCTGGTTCTTGCCGCCAAACAGATGGCGGGTGATGACTTTGCTATCAGCCTGCTTGAGACCGCCAAGAGTTATGCCTATCAAGAGAGTGAGCAGACGCGCCTGCCTCAGATCTCGGCGGGGCTGGGTCAGTTCGCCTTACCGGATGAGCAGATCGTTCGTGCCACGAATCGATTCCAGGGGATGCCCTTGGTCTGGCGCTCCCTCTCGCTTCGACCCCGTCCCCCGCGTCGTACGAGCCGTCGATGGTCCTATCTCTGGAACCCCAATCGGCAATGCTCTTGGCCGCCGGAAGATTCAAAGATTGAAAGCTTCCACACCCACGTCCGCGAGCAGGCGAAGGCGATCATCGGATCGGATCTGGCCAAGAGTGAGAAGTTCACGACCTCGATGAAGGATGGGATCGACATCCGGGAAAGTCTGCGGCACTGGTATCAACGGCAGAAGCCAGGCCGCCCGAAACGCCTGGAGATCTACGTCAAAGAAATCCCTCCTGCCCGCGGGAACGTGGACACGGTCATTTTTCTGTTCGATACGCCGGCTGATCCGGCGAGCTACAGTTGGCAGGCCACCTGGTATGCGGAGCACGCACAAGAATCTACGCTCTGCTTCTACGCCACGCCGTTTTTGAACAACATGGTCGCGCCAGGCATCGGGCAATCCCGCTATGGTGGCGCGCTGTTTATCTTTCCTCCTCGTCCGATTCCTGACATTTGGACCGATGAGGCGTTCGGATTCACCCAGACACTTGAGGAACGCCTGATTGCAGCTGGGGCGGTGCATTCAAGAGAAACCCACGTGGCCCTTGTCACGCCCATTCCACCTAAGGCTCGATGGCGACAGATCGCCAAACAGTTCGGTCGTCAGCTGGTCCCGATTCCCATGAGCCGGTTCTCCGGCCAGATGATCGACCGCTTGCGGCGATTCCACGTGTTGAACGGCCATGAGATCCGCAGCTTCGCAGCCCAATTTATTCGTGAGTAACCAGCCGATGACCCACAGCCAAGCCGAACAACGGATTGCCACGCTTCGCCTGGAAATCCGACATCATGATCATCTGTACTACAGCAAGGACCGTCCTGACATATCGGACGCGGAATACGATCGCCTGTTTCGTGAACTCGTCGAACTAGAAACCGCCCATCCCGGCCTGATTACCAGCGACTCACCGACCCAACGTGTCGGAGCGCCACCCATCGACGAACTCACCAAGGTCCCTCATGAGAAACCCATGTTGAGCCTCGATTCGCTGACGGATCGGGAGGATGTCCAAGCGTTTGATACCCGCATGAAGCGAGAGCTTGAAAGCGACCACGTCGTCTATACGGTAGAACCAAAATTCGACGGCCTGTCGGTGGAACTGGTCTATGACCAGGGCAAATTTGTCCGAGGCGCCACCCGCGGCGACGGCAGGACCGGCGAGGATGTGACGGTCAACTTGCGGACGATCCGTGCTCTGCCTTTGCAGTTGCGGCATGATTCTTCTCCACCGGCCCATCTCGTGGTGCGCGGTGAGGTCTACATGCGCCTGGATGAGTTTCAGTCCCTGAACCGCCGGATGACCGAGCGAGGGGAAGAGGCCTTCGCGAATCCCCGCAACGCGGCGGCGGGATCGTTGCGCATGCTGGACAGCCGTATCACCGCCTCGCGGCCCCTGACGGTCACCTGTTATGACCTCATGGCAGTTTCAGGCGCCGTCCTCTCCACGCATTGGGACGAGCTCGAAGCCCTTGCGGCTTGGGGGCTTCCCATTCCAGAACACCGGCGCCGTTGCCGCTCGATCGAAGAGGTCCTGTCGTTCCACCAGTCCACTGATGCCATGCGGGAATCCTTGCCGTTTGAAATCGACGGGATTGTCGTCAAGCTGGATCGTCGGGACTGGCAGGACCAGCTCGGCAGCAAATCCCGCAGCCCCCGTTGGGCCATTGCCTACAAGTTTGCCCCGCGCAAGGAAATCACGGTCATTCAAGACATCGTCGTCTCCGTCGGCCGCACCGGCTCCCTGACTCCGGTGGCCCTGCTGAAGCCAGTGGAGGTCGGTGGCGTGACGATCAGCCGGGCCACACTACACAATGCGGACGAGGTCGGACGCAAAGACGTGCGTGTGGGAGACACAGTCAAGGTAGAACGGGCCGGCGACGTCATTCCTGCCATCGCCGAACGGGTTCCGGTTCCCGGCGAACGGCGGCATGAGCCGTTTGTCATGCCGGATCACTGTCCCGTCTGCGGATCGGCGGTCGCTCGGGAAGGGGCCTATTTCTACTGTACTGGTCAGACCGTCTGTCTGGCACAGTTGAGAGGCGCCATTGAACACTTTTCGTCCAAGAGCGCACTGGATATCGACGGCATGGGCAAGAAAACAGTCGCCCAGCTGGTGGACCGAGGATTGGTCCACGATCTGGCTGATCTCTATCGCTTGACCAAAGAGCAATTGCTCACCCTGGAGGGTTTCGCCGATCGCTCGGCAACGTTGCTGCTCGAAGCAATCGAACGGAGCAAAACTGTTTCATTGGACCGGCTGTTGATGGGACTTGGCATCAGGCAGGTTGGGCAACATGTCGCCCGCGTGCTGGCCAAGCAGTTCGGAACCCTTCCGCAGCTGATGGCGGCAACAGAGGAGGAGTTTCTTCAGGTCCGTGAGATCGGGCCGGAAATCTCCGCGAGCCTCGTTTCGTTCTTTAAGGAAGATCGAAACCGGCAGGTGATTGATCGCCTGGTCGAACGAGGCCTGTTGATCACTGCCTCACCCGCTCAGCACAGGACCGGCAGCCAATCTCTCGCCGGCAGGACGTTCGTATTTACAGGGGGACTGGCGGACTACAGTCGCGACCAGGCGAAACAGCTGGTCGAACAGCAGGGCGGGCAGGTCTCGTCGAGTGTCAGTAAAAAAACGTCGTATATCGTGGCTGGAACCGATCCTGGATCAAAGCTCGAGCAAGCGCAGAAACTGGGAGTGAAGATTCTGACAGAAGAGGAATTCACCGATCTAGTGAAGCCTGCGTAACGGGCACGTGGTCCTCCACGATTGGTTCATGCGTGAGAGGATGTTTCTCTTCTTTATAGATGTTGACACTCTTGATCACGCGCGGATCGGCCTCATGGATGACGAGGCGGCAGTTGGCGATATGCACTTCTTCGCCGACTTTCGGAATCCTGCCCAGTTCGTGCTGAATGAGGCCGCTGATCGTCACGGCATCGTCGCCTAAATCTACCTTGAGGAAATCGTTGACCTTGCGTACTTCGGTGCGTCCATGGACCAGGATCTGATTCTTCCCGATCCGCTTGATTAACTCTTCCGTGATGTCCGTCTCATCGACGATTTCGCCGACCACTTCCTCCAGCAAATCCTCCAAGGTGACCAGCCCCATCACCCCGCCGAATTCGTTCACCACGATTGCCATGTGGCGCTTGTCCAACTGGAATTGCTTCATGAGGTCGTCCGCGGATTTCGTATGGGGAATGAACAACGCCGGGTGAGCGATGTCGCGGAGCTTCATTTCCGTATGTCCCTGCGCCAACGCCGTCAACGCCTTCGTCTTATAGAGAATCCCGATAATGTTATCCAGCGTGCCTTCATACAGCGGGATGCGGGAGTATTTCGACTTGAACAGGAGTTCTTTCGCCTCGCGCAGGTGCTGATTGCAGTCGAGCGAGAACATATAAATACGCGGGGTCATGCAGTCTTCCGCCGTGATGTCCTTGAGCTGGAAGACGTTCTTGATCATCTTCACTTCCTGCGCTTCTATGGCCCCGCTCTTACTGCTCTGATCCAGCATGATCTTGAGCTCTTCTTCTGTGACAAAGGGCACATTGAGCCCTTTCCCTCCGGTCAACTTATAGATCAGGGGCACGACGAAGAACATGATCGGCTTGAGCATCTGCTGGGCCGCATAAGCGGGGTAGGCCATGTTCAGCACGACGGGAACGGAATATTTGGCCGCCAGGGTCTTCGGGACGAGATCGGCAAAAACCAGGAGGACAAAGGTCAGAATCCCGACTAACACGGCAAACGCTTCACCGAGCACCCCTTCCAGGCCCTGCCCCCCGAACCGATTCAGCGCAATAATAGTGGCAAGGGACGCCGTGGCCGTATCGATCAGACGATCGCCGACCAGGATGGTCAGCAGCAGGCGCTGCGGGTCGGTCCTGAGATGGAGGGCCATCTCCGCCCGTTTACTCCCTTGGTCAGCCAATGCCCTGAGTTTGGTATCATTGACCGAATAGAAGCCGACTTCCACGACGGAGATCACTGCAGACAACAAAATAAGAACGATTAATACGACAATGTCCATAAGACCTATCGAGGGTGTGAGCGCCGGACGAAATGGTTACAGTAAATGATGGATCCTTGGATCAACTCGGAGCCCGTGGTCCGAATCGCAAGGCTTACCCTGGGGTGTGGGAAGATGACCGGAAACGGTCCTCTCGGGTCACTGTCATCCATCAGCTATACAATTAGCATAGGCAGCGAAACGCATCAAGGGTTACAGTGAATCCACCCTCGCCGACATTTAACCACAATATCAGCCTCTTGTGCTGGGTTCTCTCAGGCATCGCCCTCATGGATTCCCTGTAATCGGGCCCAGAACGTCATCACGGATGATAAACGGATCGGTATCCAAGCTCTTTTTTAGGTGAGCCGCAGCCTGCTCAGCCGCAGGTTCCGTCTGGAACTGACCGGCATAGACCCGATAGCGACGGCCCTCGGGTAAGTCGACCGCCACCGCCCTTGAACCTGGGTAGCTCCCCTTCAGACGCTCCAGCAAGAGGCGCGCATTCGCCGGATCAGCAAACGAGCCGACTTGCACCCGAAGGACCCCGAATTCTCCGGCCTTTCCTTGATAACGGATGACGCGCAGCTCGATGTCGTCGGTGCCACGGCCGATCATGCCCATCGCCTGGGCACCCGCAAAGGATAAATCCAGAATTCTCCCCCGAGCGAACGGGCCTCGATCGTTGATGCGCACCGTCACCTGGCGGCCGGTGGTCAAGGATCGCACTTCAGCCACCGATCCGAGCGGCAATGTGCGATGCGCCGCCGTCAGCTGATGCATATCGTACACCTCACCGTTCGCCGTGCGATTGCCGTGGAAGCCCGGCCCATACCAGGAGGCGCTCCCCCGTTCGACAAATCCCAGCGGGTAACCCGGCGGATACGAAGGGCGCACCGGACTCCAGCCGGAGCAGCCACTGAACCATGCGGTAAAAAAAAGAAGGAGGAGAAGAAGACGGCTGGTGTCTGTCCTCTTCTCCTCCATGGTGAGAAGAACTAAAACTCGTCGAGTGATTGGGTGCGCAGGACCCCGAGCGCCTTGGTGGTGTTCGACACGGTCAATACCACAATGGCGCGTTTGCCTTCCCGTGACGGGGTGCAATAACCGCACTTCACATTGATGCGGGCTCTGGTGAGCGAATCAGCCACCTGTTTCAGCGCGCCCGGCTTGTTCTCCAAGCTCAAAATCAACGCCGTCTCTTCGCGGAACTTGATCTTGGATTTCCTCAATGCGATACGAGCGGCATCCACATCCGCCACGATCAAGCGCAGCTTGCCCGGACCGGTGACTTCTGGCGCCGAGAATGCCTTGATGTTGACCCCGGCGGCCCCCAGCACGGTCGCGACCTCGGCCAGCACCCCTGGCTTGCTTTGTCCACTCACTACAAATTGCGTCGTTGTCGGCATCGGCTCCTCTCCCTCTGCTGAGTCAATCAATCAGCCTGTGTGAAGTGCACGTATTTCCGTAGAGCCATTCTGTAATTGCCCTCAATGGCACTGACGATGCGGCTCTATCCAGCTTGCCAGCTTGCATCGGAGCCCATCGATTCTGTGCGGGCAATCCTCCCATACTTCATCGAACGGATCAACTCAAAGATCACGGCCTTGAATCCGCATATTCCATGGCGAATAGCACTTCTGCGAGGAGCCATAAGAACCCACTGGCGAACAGGCTCTCGCACTTGGAGCTATGCGAGTGGTCAGGCACTGAGTGGCCGGTAGTGACACCATGCTTAAATTACGTATTACACCTTGTTCAGCCATCCCGGCTGTATGACCCGCTGATCAACACTCTCGGCATGTGACAAGACGCCTACAGGCTCCCGGAGTGGTTGGAACGTATCATGACTAGGGCCTTGCCTAGTTAGAGATTTCCGACATGTTGCTAGACTGTGTTTGCAAACGGCTGTCGAACCGGTAGGCCAAAACAGCACAGTCAAACCATCGTACCTGTAGATGAAAATAAGGAGGTCGAGCAATGCAGACACAAGATTCTTCCAACTGGTCGGCGTTTTTGGCGGGCGCATTCATCGGTGCCGGCGTAGCTCTGCTACTGGCGCCTCAATCTGGATCAGAGCTTCGCACTTCTCTTCGCGATTACGCATCGAGGGCGAAGGACGAACTCGACGAAGCTACAGAGCAAGGACGTGCGGCCTGGGATACCGCTGTTGAGCGGGGCCAGGAATATGTCGAAGGTGGGAAACAAGCATTGCGCAATGCGGGACGAGCCGCTCGCGAGTTCGTCGATGAGACGAAGCAGACGGCAGAAAAGGCAGCCACTGAAGCTGTTTCCCGACGGGGCTAGTCTCGACAATTTAATCACGACACACCCTATAGATAGAGGAGAATGAATATGATCAGCCGATTCGCTTGCATCGCTCTTGCCGTCACATGTCTCTCGATTGTGGGCTGCCAGTCCACGACCGGAAAGACCGCCGGACAAACCATGGACGATGCGACCATCACCGCCTCAGTGCAGTCCAAATTAACTTCGGATCGCCTGTCGAACTTTTCCCGCATCGACGTCGACACGGAACGCGGTGTCGTGACGCTGAACGGAGTGGTGAAATCTGCCGATCAGAAGATTCGAGTTGCGGAAATGGCACGCGAGGTCAAGGGCGTCAGAACTGTGAACAACAATCTGCAAATCCAGCAGCCGTAAAGCTCTGATTTGTACACCGAGGGTTTCGCTACTGACTTCGGTCTTGCACGGAGCCTGGGCAGAACGCGCATTGCGCGTGAAATAGCGAGACCCATTTGTGAAATGTCAGGGAGGCTCATGATGCAATACCGTTCGAGATCGATCATACTGGCGCTACTGCCCATCGTTTTGATAACTGGCGCGTGCAGCCATACCATTCCCCAGGCTGCAACCAAACCGGTACCGCCTCCCATTACCAGCGCCGTGCCTTCCTTCGCAGCCATGAACAAGGAGCAGCCCAAGGCGCCGCTCTCCCAGGTGCCGCTACACATCAGGACCGACCTTACCCCGGTTCAATCTGCGATTCGGGAGGCGATTCCCGAGCGGTTCACGGAAGCGGGACATGCACTGGAGAAAGATTTCCGGTGGACATTTGTTCGCAATGGCCAACCCCAAGTCCGGATACAGGATGGCCTCGTCGCGGTTCATGCCGAGTATAAAGGGGATATCGAAACGCGCGGCGGGGCAAGGACCTGTCGACTCGATCCTGTCTATTCCACCTTGGATGCGACAGGGAAACTGGTGTTGGTGCAGGACCGCGAATCCGTCGCATTCAGCTTTGAGCCTGCACAGGTCACAGTCGGCCTGAAGCCGGAAAGCGACGGGCGCTGCAACATGTTCAACATCCCCGTGAAAGATCAGTTGCCAGAATTGTTCTCTATATCCGAAGCGAAGACCGCCTTGGCGGAGTCCGTTCAGCCGGACACATTCAACATCCCCTTTCAACGCTTATGGGATGATCTCGGAGGTCCCCTGTCGGTCCCCGTTTCTGCGCTCAACACCCGGGCATGTTTTTATGGAAATCCACGCGAGGTGATGTTAGGCCAGCAGAGGGGAACCACCCAGGAGACGATCATATCGGGGTTTGCGCGACAGATGCCGGTGATCAGCTTCGAGCAATCCTGCACAGAAGCGCCACCGACCACGGCGCTCGTGAATTCAGGAACTCCCGCGCCCGATTCCAAGCCGTTCATGATCTTGGCAAAAATTCCCCTGTCCTATGCCACACTCAGCCACCAGGTCCAAAGCAAACTGTTTCATCAAACGCTCGTTCTGGATAGCGCGGGATCAGAAAGCGCCATCATTGAACGCGTCTCGGCTACCGATGCGAACGGTCGTATCTTATTGGCGGTCGAGACCAGCGGTGATTTGAAGGGAACCATCTATTATTGGGGGACACCCCGCCTGGATGATAACGGAAAAACCTTGTCAGTTCCGGACCTACAGATGGCCAATGAATCAAGGACTGCGCTCGACACTATCCGCGTGGGCTATTGGCAAATGGTCGACAGAGAATTGAAAACCAAACTCCGCCAGGCTGTTACCACGGACTTCTCCCCGCAAATTGATCAGATGAAGCAGGCGATTACGGGGAAACACACGGTAGGGACCATGACAATGGACATCCTCGTCACGGGCCAACAACCCGATCAAGCGCACTCGACTCCCCAAGCCTTGATCGCTACGATTTTGCTTCAGGGAACCGCGAGTGCCCACGGCAACATTACAGTTGAGGATAATGGGACGCGTGCGCCGTCAAGACAGGAAACTCGGTAAAACCCCGGCCCGGGGGCTGCGACAGGCGTGAAGCCTGCGCGGCCCCGCCGACGGAAAAGCTCGTGATGAACAACTTACTAGCCGTTGTGCTGATTCTCCTCTTGGTTGGCGCGCTTCCCACCTGGCCCTACAGTCGCGACTGGGGCTACTATCCCAGTGGATTCATGGGCACCTTGCTCCTGGTCATTGTGGTCTTGATG